>JAYUBJ010000190.1:0-2110 GCA_043740915.1 Verrucomicrobiota bacterium | reverse complement strand
TCACCATCTGGTCGTCCACGTCGTAGCCGACGAGGTTGCCATAAACTTTTTGGCGCTGGGCATGGTCGAGCCGGGCGAGGTGCTGTGCGCCAGGATGTGCCGGTAGGCGGAGACGAGGAAGCCGCCCGTGCCGCACGCGGGGTCGAGGATTTTGTCTCCGGGCTGCGGGTCGAGGCAGGCGACGATGAAATCAATGATGTGGCGCGGGGTGCGGAACTGGCCGTTCTCGCCCTGCGCGCCGGTGCATTGCAGGAGGTATTCAAAGGCGTTGCCGAGTTCCTCGCTGTGCGAATAGGCGAAGCCGTTCACCTCGGTGAGGAACAAGGTGAGGATGCGCCCGTCACGGAATTTCAGGAAAGCGTTGCGGAAGATGTCGCGGAACAGGCCGGGCAGGTGGGCGGCCTTCTTCGCGTGGCCGAGCGCCTCAACGCCTTCGGAAAAGAGCGTGACGCGTTCCTCAGCGGAGACGGTCTGCGGAAGGAGGTTGCGCCAGCGGTATTTCGCCAGTTCGCCAGTGAAGAAGCTGCGTTTACCGCCGAGCTTCACGGATTCCTCATCGAGGTCATCCATGAATTTGTAAATCAGCGCGAGGGTGATGAGTTCGACCTGATTGGACGGCTGCGGGAGTTTGCCGACGAGGACATCGCGGCAGGCATCGATGCGGCGTTTGGTTTCGGAGGTGAGCATTTGATGTTCGACTGATCAGTTCAGCCGCGCCTGCCGACATTGTCAAATTGTGGACCTTGAATGATGCGTGATTATGGATTCGGCAATTGGCCTTCGCAATTCCAAATCTTGCCGGCACGGGTTTGATTACCATGAGCCGGACTTCTTGGCACTCAAGGTTACGATAAAAACACAGCGCACGCATTTTTTTGAGCATTGCCCGCGGGTGGAAAATGCACTAATTTCACTGACACTCGTGAATAAACCGTGGGGCACAAATATTTGTTTGCTGGCGCTGCTCGCGCTGGTCGCAGGCGCATCGCCCAAATCGAAGGCCGCCAGTGCCGCGGCCCTGCCGCCACCAGCTCCAGGCCCGGTGGATTTTGCGCGCGATATCCAGCCGGTTCTGGCGGCCAGGTGCTACTCGTGCCACGGCGCGGAGAAGCATAAGAGCGGCCTGCGGCTCGATCAAAAAACCGGCGCCCTGGCGGGCGGCGATTCCGGCAAAGCCATCCTGCCCGGCCACAGCGCGGAAAGCCCGTTGATCAAATTCGTGGCGGGTCTCGATCCGGATAATCTCATGCCGCCCAAAGGCGGGCGGCTGACGGAAAGACAGATTTCCCTGCTGCGCGCCTGGATTGACGCCGGTGCCCCTTGGCCGGATGCACTCGCAACCCACAACCCGGAATCCGGAACTCCGAGGACACATTGGGCCTTCAATGCGCCGGTGCGTCCGGTCGCGCCAAAAGTGAAAAACAACAAGTGGGTTCGCAATCCAATCGATGCCTTCGTGCTGGCGCGGCTGGAGCAGGAAAAGGTCAAGCCGTCGCCGGAAGCGGATCGCGTGACGTTGATCCGCCGGCTGTCGCTGGATTTGCTCGGCCTGCCGCCATCGCCGGAAGACGTGGCGGCGTTCGTGAATGACCCGCGGTCCGACGCGTACGAGCAGGTCGTGGACCGCCTGCTCGCCTCGCCGCATTTCGGCGAGCACTGGGGCCGCCACTGGCTTGACCTGGCCCGCTACGCCGACAGCGACGGTTACGAGAAGGACACTGCGCGTCCGTTTGCGTGGCTGTTCCGCGACTGGGTGATTGACGCGATCAACCGCGACCTGCCGTTCGACCAGTTCACGCTGGAACAGTTGGCGGGGGATTTGCTGCCGAACGCAACGCACGAGCAAAAAGTCGCCACGGCATTCCATCGTCAGACGCTGACGAACAAGGAGGGCGGCGTGGATCAGGAGGAGTACCGTTGCAAGGCGACGGTGGACCGCGTCATGACCACCGGGGCGGTCTGGCTCGGCCTTACGGTGGGTTGCGCGGAGTGCCACTCGCACAAATACGACCCGATCTCGCAGCGCGAATTCTACCAGATGTTCGCGTTTTTCAACGACGCGTCGGAACAGGAGCTGCCCGCGCCCCGACCGGCGGAACTCGCGATTTAT
>JAYUBJ010000189.1:0-2111 GCA_043740915.1 Verrucomicrobiota bacterium | reverse complement strand
CCGACTTGGACCGCAACCACGAATCAACACGCATCAACACGGATGAAAACCAGAACAGGTAACTCAACGCTGCAGGTGATAACCTCGCAGTTCTCCGATTCGATTCGTGTCCAATTGTGTTTATTTTTGGTTTCAAACGTGCTTTTTTCCGGCCTCTGATTTTTCCTTTGGCTTGCCCTTACGCTTGGCCCACAATCCGGGCCTAACATTTATGAACCTGTTTGATTTGAAGGACGAAGTGGCGGTGGTGATCGGCGCCACCGGCGTGCTCGGCGGTGCGCTCGCCGAGGGTTTGGCTCAAGCTGGCGCGCGCGTCGCCGTGCTGGGACGCAACGCCGAACGCGGCGAGGCCCGCGCCCACCAAATCCGCGCGCAGGGCGGCGAGGCCCATTTTTTTCCGGCCGACGCCATGCACCGGGAAAGTTTGCGCGCCGCCCGTCTGGCGGTAGAAAATGCGTTCGGCCCGACTGCAATTCTCGTCAACGCCGCCGGCGGCAACGACCCGAGCGCTACCGTCACCGCCGAGCGGCCATTCGAGCAACTCACTCTCGAGGCGTGGCGAAATAATTTCGACCTGAACCTCGTCGGCGGCGTCTTGCTGCCGTGCCAGGAATTTGGCCCCGGCATGGTGGCGCGCCGCAAAGGCAGCATCATCAACATCGCCAGTGTTTCCGCTCACATCCCGCTTTCGCGCGTGATCGCCTACTCCGCCGCCAAGGCCGCGGTGCTGAGCCTCACGCAATTCCTCGCGCGTGAATGGGCCACGACCGGCGTGCGCGTCAATTCCATTACCCCCGGTTTTTTCCCCTCGGAACAAAACCGCCGCCTGCTCTTTAACGAGGATGGCTCCCCTACCCCGCGCGCCCAGGCCATCATCGGACACACGCCGATGGGACGTTTTGGGGAAGCGCGCGAACTGGTCGGCGTGGCGGTTTTTCTGGCAAGCCACCCGGCCAGCAGCTTCGTCACCGGCACGGACATTCGCGTGGATGGCGGCTATCTCGCGCAAACGATTTGAGCGGACGTGTTGGTGAAAGTGAGTCAGCGAGTCCGTAACCAGTAAATCAGTGGGAGGACAACCAGACGGCTTACTGACTGACTGATTCACTGATTTACTGACCTACTCATCCCCCCGCGGGGCGAACTCAAAGCCCACCTTGCCCTTGCCTTCGAGGATGAGGTGTGCGCTGAACGTCCGGCCGGCGCGCGACAGGAAGTTGTCGAGCAGGTCGGTTTTGCCGTCCTGGAGCAACTTCTGCAACTGCACCACGTCGATGGGGCGGCCCGTCTTCACCTTCTCCAGCTTGAAGGTGCATCGCTTGGCCTCACGCTGTCCGTTTTCGCAGAGATACGTCTCGGGTCCCTGGAAAATCTTGCCGCCGCATTTCGGGCACTTGCCAAGCGATTCCTGTCCGGTAAAGTCGAGCTTCGCCGCCGGCTCTTTCGACTTTTCCGGAAACTTCCGCACGCGCGGCGCAAACTCGAAACTCACCTTGCCGTCCTTGACCACGAGGAACGCCTCGAACTTGCGGTTCGTCTTGTTCGACACGAAGCCCTTGAGCAAATCCGTTTTGCCCTCGCCCAGCAGTTTGACGACCTGCGCCCGGTCGATCGGCTGCTGCAAAATAATGGCGCCGGTCTTGAAATCGCACGTCCGCCCCGCGCCCGTCGCCTTCTCGCAAATGTAATTCATCCCGTTCTCAAAAACGCGCCCTTGGCATTTCGGGCAGAGTCCCAGCGGTTCCTTGCCGGTGAAATCCACCGCCACGACCTCGCCGCCCGCCTCGTCCTCGTTGCCGAATTCGAACTTCACCTCGTTCTCGGCCGAGAGCTTGACCACGGCGGCGAAGGGAAAGCCTTTCTTGCTGCGAAATCCCTGGAGCGGGCCGATCTGTTTTTCCACGATCAACTTTTCCACTTCCTCCGGCTCAAACATCCGGCCACCGAGAACCTTGCGCACATAAAAGTCGCAGCCCTGGCATTTGAACTCGCGGAACTTCTCGTGAATTTCCTGGCCGCACTTCGGGCAGCGCACGGTCAGCACGCCGAAGTCGCCGGGGATCGTGTCTTTGTCGTACAGCTTGGCCTTGCGGACGATCTCCTCGGTGAAG
>JAYUBJ010000188.1:0-2112 GCA_043740915.1 Verrucomicrobiota bacterium | reverse complement strand
GTGAATCGGAGGAATTTGTTGCGTTGCGCGACTATCGGGCGGGCGACCCGCTGCGGCACATCCACTGGAAAAGCTGGGCCAAGACCGGCAAGCCGATCGTCAAAGAATTTCAGGATGAATTTTTTGTCCGGCACGCCTTGATCCTGGACACGTTCAGCGACACCGCGCAGAGCGATCGGTTTGAGGCGGCCGTCTCCGTGGCGGCCTCGTTTGCCTGCACGATCCAGTCGCAGGATTCACTGCTCGACCTCATGTTCGTCGGGCTGGAGGCGTACTGTTTCACGTCGGGCCGGGGCTTGGCGCACGCCGAACAGATGCTGGAAATCCTTGCGTCGGTCAGCGTCTGCCGCGACAAATCGATTGATTCGCTCACGCGTCTCGTCACCCAGCACCTCGCGGCGGTCAGCGGCTGCATCTGCGTGCTGCTGGCCTGGGACGAGTCGAGACAGTTGCTCGTGCAACGCCTGAAAAGGCTCGGCATTCCCACGCTGGTCTTCGTCGTCACGGACGCCGGCTCGACCGAAATCCTGGCGGCAGGCCCGCTGGCCGACGAGCCGCATAATTTTCATGTTCTCGAGGTTGGTAAAATCGCCGAGGCGCTGGCCGGGTTATGAAAGTTCCACCGTTTTTGCTGGCGGCGGCGCTGCTCTTTTGGGGCTGGCAGACGGAGATGTTTCTGCCCGCGGTAATCATGGCCGCGGTCTTGGAAATGGCGCGGGTCGTTTCGTGGCGCTGGGCTTTTTCCGCCGCCGATTTCCGTCGTGTCTGGGACTTGTGTACGCTGTTGTTCCTCGGCGCCGCCGCGTATTGCTTTCTCTCGCGCGATACCACCAACGATCTGATGGAATTTTTCAGGGCGTCGAATTTCACGCGCCGGAACCAGTCAATGAACCAGGCCATCAGCTCCAGTTTCATTTTCTTCCAATGGTGGCCGATGTTATTTTTCCCGCTCGCCGCAGCCCAGGCTTACAGTGTCCGCGACAGAATTCCCCTGGCCACCTTCTCCTGGTATCTACGCCGGAAGGCCGACCGACAACCCACCGGCCCAGGCGGACAAATTCATATTGCTTATCCGTATTTCGCCTTCTGTCTGGCGTCCACGAGCGTGACGAATCATCGTGACGTTTGGTTTTACTCCGGCCTTTGCGTGCTCATTGCGTGGGCGTTGTGGCCGGTCCGACCCCGCCGTTTTCCCGGCTTGGTCTGGCCCGCGTTGTTCCTCCTCGTCGTCACTCTCGGATACGGCGTGCAAACGGGGTTGCATGGATTGCAGAAAATGTTGGAGAACAACGCCGCCAGCTGGATTTCCCGCTTCAACCGGAAAGACCAGGACGGCCTCGAATCCATGACGGCGATCGGTCGCATCGGGAAAGTCAAGCTGTCCGGCAAGATTGTGCTGCGTGTCGAACCGGAAGGGAAACCGCCCGCGCTTCTGCGGGAAGCCAGCTTCAACACGTTTCGAAGCCCGACCTGGGTGGTGACCGGCCGGGAATTTGTGATCGTCCCGCCGGAGTCCGATGTGACGACGTGGAGATTACGCGCGGTGTCGCTACGCACCGAAGCGGTTTATATTTCCGGCTACGTCCAACGCGGAACCGGCATCCTGGCGCTGCCCCCCGGCACCACCCAAATCGAAAATCTCCCGGTGGGCGAGGTGCGGAGCAATAACTTCGGCGCAGTCCGCACCTTCATCAGCCCCGGTTTTGTGCGGTTCCGGGCCAGATATGGCGCGGGCGCGACCATTGACAGCCGGCCCAACGACAAAACCGATTTGAACATTCCGGCGGAGGAAACAGCCGCGGTGAACAAAATCGCCGCCGAACTCAATCTCAAGGCGCAACCGGGTCTGCCGCAGAAGTTGAAGCTCATCGAGTCGTTTTTTGAAAACAATTTTCAATACAGCACGTGGTTGAAGAAACAGGCTGCCGCCGAACCCAAGGGCGCGACACCAGTGTCGGATTTCTTGCTGCGCAACCGCTCCGGCCACTGCGAATACTTCGCCACCGCCACCGTGCTGTTGCTGCGCGCGGCGGAGGTTCGCGCGCGTTACGCCAACGGATATTCGGTACAGGAACAGGAAAAGACCGGCGGGCGCTACCTCGTCCGCGAGCG
>JAYUBJ010000187.1:0-7141 GCA_043740915.1 Verrucomicrobiota bacterium | reverse complement strand
ATGGTGATCGGCGCGGGGGAGACGAGCGAGAAGACTGCGCGGGCGTTGCTCAGCCGCGGTGCGCACAGCCTCATGGTGTCAAACCGCTCCCATGAACGCGCGGTGGCCCTTGCGAAGGAACTCGAGGGCCGCGCCGTGCATTTCGACGAATGGGCCAGCGAATTTGGCAAAATCGACATTGTGATCAGCAGCACCTCGGCGCCGCATTACGTGCTGGACCGCCAAAAACTCGCGCCACTTATGGCCCTACGCGCGAACCGCCCGCTGCTCCTCATTGATATCGCCGTGCCGCGGGACATCGAGCCGGAGGTAAACTTTCTCGACAATGTCTATCTCTACAACATCGATGACCTCCAGGCCATTGCCGACGATTACCTGAAGCAACGACGCGAGGAAATCGTCGTGTGCGAAAAGATCATCCGCGAAAAGGCCAAAGGGTTGTTGTCGCCCCCGCCCGGATCGGGCGCACCGGGACAATCGCGGCTCGCCTTTGACCACCAATGATTTTGAGCTGGGAAACGGAATGCCGTAAATGAGTATGCCGCCCGATGCTGTTTCCATCCAGTCACCTGCTTGATTCCTTATGTCTGAACGTCCCATACTGATCGCCACACGTGGAAGCGCGCTTGCCCTCGCGCAGGCCAACGCCATCCTTGCCCAGTGCCGAAAGGCCTTTCCGCGGCTGCAGTTCGAAATTGAAATCATCAAGACCACGGGCGATAAATTGCAGACCGCCGCTCCGGCCGTGGCCGGGGGTTCGCTGCCCAAAGGACTTTTCACGAAGGAGCTTGAAGTCGCGCTGCTCAAGCACCAGGCCGACCTCGCGGTTCACAGCCTGAAGGATCTGCCGACGGAACTGCCGTCCGGCCTGAAGCTCGGTGCAGTGGGCAAGCGCGCGGACGTGCGCGACGTGTTCATCTACCGCGACGCGAATTTTCTGCGGCAGCAAGCTGCCGCGCGGACCGTGGTGGAATGGACGCCCGGCCAGGCCGAGCGGCGGGGCTTCAAGCCCAATGCAAAGTTGAAAGATTTTCCGGCGGGCTTGGTGGTCGCCACCGGCAGTCCCCGGCGGAAGGCGCAGTTGCTCGCCGTGCGACCCGATTTTAAAGTGGTCGAGATTCGCGGCAACGTCCCCACGCGCCTGGTCAAACTTTCTGAGCAGGCAGAACTCGATGCCCTCCTGCTCGCCGCCGCCGGCTTGGAGCGGCTGGATTTCAAAATCGGCGCGGACGGTTTTCTGCGCGGAAACGCCGTGCCCGACGGTTTTCTCGCGATTCGCCTGGAGCCGGAAACGATGCTGCCCGCCGTGGGACAGGGCGCGGTGGGCATCGAGATTCGCGAGCACGATGCGCGCATTACGACGATTTGCGAGCGGCTGAACCATTTCAACACGCAGCAGTGTGTGACGGCGGAGCGCGCGTTTCTGGCTGCGATGGGCGGCGGCTGCCAAAGCCCCGTGGGCGCGTACGCCGAGGTGCTCGGCCACCAAATCCGTTTGCGCGCGATCTCATTCGTCGGCGACACCGTGCGGCGCGGAGAGGCGCGCCGCGTGGTCAAGGAGGCGGCGGCTCTGGGTGAACAATTGGCAGCGGAATTGAAATCGTGAAACGGATGATGAAGTGGTAGCGCGGGCGATTATTTCCCCGCCGCTCCGGTCCGCCGCGCGTCGTGGCGGAACATCGGCCACGGCGTGCTGGCCGGGCCGGTGGTTCCTTTGACCGCCATGAGCTTGCTGCCCGAGGCGAAATAGATCGTGCCGTCCGCTCCGATTACCGGCGAAGTGGAGATGGAACTGCCCGCCGCGAACTCCCAAAGTTTTTTGCCATCCGCCGCCAACGCGTAAAGTTTTGTGTCGCGCGACCCGACATAAACGGTGCCGTCTGCGGCGATCGCCGGGGAGGCGTAGACATACATGCCGGTGGCGAACTCCCACTTCTTCGTGCCGTCCGGCTTGAGCGCATAGACCTTGTTGTCATACGAACCAAAATAAATCGTGCCGTCGGTGCCGATCACCGGAGAACCGCGCACCCAATCGCCCGTCGCAAAGAACCATTTCTTCGTGCCGTCGGGATTCAGCGCGTAAAGTTTCATGTCGTCCGATCCAAAGTAAATCGTGCCGTCGGCCGCAAGCGCGGGCGAAGATTCAATCCGGTTTTCAGTGGCGAATTCCCACCGCTTGGTGCCGTCAGGGTTGAGCGCGTAAAACTTCTTGTCATACGAGCCGACGTAGATGACGCCGTTCGTGCCGACGGCGGGCGAGGCATCCACACGGCCGCCCGTGGTGAACTCCCATTTCTTGGTGCCGTCGGGATTGAGGGCGTAGAGTTTTTTGTCCGAGGAACCGACGTAAATCGTGCCCGCGGCTCCGAGGGCGGCGGAGGAGATGCTGAAGCCGGCTTTCACGAACTCCCACTTCTTTGTGCCATCGGGTTTGAGGGCGTAGAGTTTCTTATCCTCGGCACCGATGTAGATCGTCCCGTCGGGTGCCAGCGCGGGGGAAGACTCCACCCAGTCACCCACGCGAACGGCCCATTTCTTGGTGCCGTCCGGTTTGAGCGCATAGACGTTCGTGTCGCGCGCGCCGAAATAAATAGTGCCATCGGCGCCGAGGGCCGGGGAGGATTCGATCCAATAGTCGGTGGCGAATTCCCAGAGCTTGGTGCCCGGTTGCTGGGCCGAGGCATCGCTGGACGCCGCCAGGAAAAGGACGAGTCCCGGAAACAGGTGTTGTATTTTCATGCGTTGCTGGTGGTGTGAGAATTAGCGGAAAAGGCCGGGGCTGCGCGAGATAAATGTGCGGTGGAATTCCGCGAACGGCGTATCCGCACGCTGCCCCACCACACCGCGACGGCGGAGCGCCGATCTCCGATCCGGCGCGTTTCTCTGCGACTGCACGGCTGGCCGGGTCGGAGACCGGCGCTCCAAGGCATTGCGCGGATACGCCTGTCCGCGACCCGGCCGCAGTTTGATTGCGGGTTCGCGGTTTCCTGCCTAGAGTGGCCGCGCATGAAAGTGAAAGGCACAGTTTATCTGGTGGGCGCGGGGCCGGGCGACACGGGTTTGCTCACGTTGCGCGGGGCGGAGTTGCTCGCGCGCGCCGACGTGGTGGTCTATGACGCGCTGGTCAATCCCGAACTCTTGCGCCTCGCGCCCAAGTCCGCCGAGATCATCTATGGCGGGAAGCGCGCCAAGGACCACGCCCTGCCACAGCCGGAACTGAATCGATTGCTCGTTACCAAAGCGAAGGCCGGCCTGTGCGTGGTGCGACTCAAGGGCGGCGATCCTTACATTTTTGGCCGCGGCGGGGAGGAGGCGGAGGAACTTGCGACGGCTAAAATCCCGTTTGAAGTGGTGCCGGGGGTTTCCTCGATTGTGGCCGGGCCGAATTACGCCGGCATCCCCATTACGCATCGCGAACACTGTTCCAGCTTCACCGTCATCACCGGCCATGAAGACCCGACCAAGGACGAGAGCAATCTCGACTGGGCGCAGATCGCGAAAACGCCGGGCACCAAAGTGGTCCTGATGGGGGTCGAGCGCATCCGCCAGATCGCCGAACAACTGGTCGCCAACGGCATGGCCGCCGACACCCCGGTCGGCATGGTGCGCTGGGGCACCACCGGCCGGCAACAGTCCATCGAAGGCACGCTCGCGACGATCGCGGATGTGGTGGCGGAGAAAAAGTTTGCCGCGCCGGCGGTGACGATCATCGGCGGTGTGGTGAAGTTGCGGAAGAAATTGAACTGGTTCGAGCGGCGGCCGCTGTTTGGCCAGCGCATTGTAGTCACACGCACGCGCGAGCAGGCGAGCCAGCTCTCCAAACAGCTGTCCGAACGCGGCGCGGACGTGTTGGAAATTCCGACGATCAAAATCACCGCCCCGGACAACCACATGCTGCTCGCGGAAGCGCTGGTGGAGTTGAACGCCTACGACTGGCTCGTGTTCACCAGTCCGAACGGGGTGACGGCGTTCTTTGACAGTTTTTTCAGGGCGTTCGAGGACTTGCGTGACATCGGCGGCGTGCGCCTCGCGGCCGTTGGACCGGCCACGGCGGCAAAGCTGAGGGAGTTGCACCTCAAAGTGGATTTGATGCCGGACGAATACGTGGCAGTAAAGATTGCCGGCGCGTTTGCGAAATATGAGAGCATTGACAATTTGAAAATTCTGTTGCTACGCGCGCAAGTGGCGAATCCGGAGTTGCCCGAGGCGCTGGCGGCCCTGGGCGCCATCGTGGACGATGTGCCGTGCTACAAAACCGTGCCGGAGTTGGAGGACTTGAACGGGGCGTGGGCCCGGTTCACGGAGGAGGGCGCGGATTGGATCACTTTCACCAGCAGTTCCACAGTGGAGAATTTCCACGCACGATTTGAGCTGCCGAAGTTATTGGCAACATTTCCACAACTGAGGCTGGCCTCGATCGGCCCGGAAACCACCAAGGCGCTGGCGGCGCTGGATTTGAAACCGGCGATCGAAGCCAAACCACACACCATCGATGGCTTGGTGCGCACGCTTGAGGCAAACGTTAAAAAGAGCGCGGATTAACCCTGGAAACTGAACTTGGCCGCAAGAGAACACATCGAACGCTTAAAAATACGGAATGACTCTGAAGGCGGGGCGCTTTTCGGCTGCCCGACCGAGCGCGTGGTGACAAGACGAGGCGGAAGGATGATGATTGAACAGTAGCAAACAAAGAGAACTAAGGTGGCTGCTGCCTTCGTTTTCTTGGTTTCCTTCTGTGAACTCGAAATCCTGCAGACTTCCAGTCTGCGTTACTTGATTTTTGGCGCTTCAATTTGTAATCCTCGCTGAACAGGCGCTTCGATCCGGTTGGCACCCTGTCAAAGAACTCCTCTATTTGTAGGAGACGAGGTGACGAGTCTCAAATCTCCTCGGTTTCGAAGGATCAGTTAAGGACTCCTCACGTCGTCACCTACTATTCTAACAGTCTGTTAGGCATGGCCGCTCCAGAAATATTCCAGCAGCACCTCGAACTCGACAGCTTGGACCTGGCGCAGGCAGTCGCGCTGCGCGGGGGTGCCGGAACGTCCCACCGCTTGCTCGCATGCGGTGACGAAGGCGAAGGGATCCCATTGGCCGCGCGGAAGGAGTTGCGCCAGGAGTTTAGGCTCGGCGCGTGGGCCGAGGAGGGCTGAGACCTTTTCGGCCAGCGCGGGAAGGCCAGGATGCCGGCCGACTCGATGAAACCAATACCGGGCGTTGCCGTAATCCGGCTCGCGTCGATGGAGTATGCCGTGGAGCCAACTGCCGTCCGGCGTTTCAATTTGCTGGCAAATCTCGTGCGCTGGTTCGTGGTGGTCATGCCAGAGCAAAACGACGCAACGCAATAACTCCTGCCGGTCGGTCGGCAACGTTGTCCGGGAAAAAATCCGGGCGAAATTCTGGTTGAGTTCTGCCAGGGATTGAACGTGGGTGCGCGGCCCCGGTCCCAGTTCCGGGGTTTCGGAAGTGGCCAGCAATCCGCGCAACGCTTGGAGTTCTGAAGGAGCCGTCTTCATTTCGAAAGCGTTTAGGTTCTGGATATCTCCCGCCGGACGGCCTCGCGATAAGCCTGCCGGATCAATCCCACTTGCTTTGATTGACGCAGTTGGAATCCGTCGAGGCGGGTGATCTCGACGACTTCCAGTGTGCTCAGCGTTACAAAAACACCGCTGGCTTTCTTCAACGCGGCGGGCTTCATCCGTTTCTCACGGCAGGTGAGCGAAAGCGCGGCGCACAATTCCAGGACCAGGCCACGCGTGACGCCGGCAAGGATTCCGGCCGAAAGGGGCGTGGTGCAAACGGTGCCGCCTTCCAGCCAAAACAGATTGCTGCTGGCAGCTTCGGCAATTTCGCCATCGGTGTTAAGCAGCAGCGCTTCGTCCGCGCCGGCAGCCTCGGCTTCGGCACGGGCCAGGATTTGCGCCAGCTTGTTGCACGTCTTATACATCGCCAGCCGTTCGTTCGCCGGCACACGGAACGACGACGTCATAAGCCGCCAACGCGGTGGATTTTGCGGATCAACGGTTGGCGCGGGATGCATCGTGATGACCAGCGCAGGCGAATCCGCGCCGATGGTCGAGTAGCCCCGCGGGCCGACGCCGCGCGACAATGTGATGCGGAGGAGTGACTCCGGCAGTTGGTTACGCTCAATCAATTGCCGGGCGAACTCGCTCAACTCCGCCGGTGAATACGGCAGGCGGATTTTTAGAAACTCCGCGCCGCGCAGCAGCCGTTCGCAGTGCTCCGCCCAACGAAACAGCTGGCCCCCATAAACGCGAATCGTTTCAAACAACCCGTCGCCATAGAGAAAACCGCGGTCGAAGACGGAAACCACGGCGGCTTCTTGCGGGACAAACTGGCCATTCAGAAAAATTACCGTCGCTGCGGGGGCAGGCTGTCGGGTTTGCTCGTCGGCTTGTGAACAGCTGCGTATCGTGTCTTCGAATCGCCGCGGAGCGCCGAGCACCTGCTCGGCCCGTTGGGGCAAAGCGACTTGTTCGTGCCGAGCGGGTGCTCGGCGTTCCGGTTCATGCGGCGGGCTGGCGTTCGGGCAAGCGCGGGCATTTACCCGGAGGCGGCGCCTTACCGGAAAGGGCACTGCACGCCCAACCTTTTCCCTCCGACTATTTCTCTTTCGGCTCATGTTCGGGTCGGGGTTGCAAGTGGAGCGCCTCAAAAAATCCGCGCGCCTTGGCGAGCGTTTCCTCGTATTCGGCGGCGGGCACCGAATCGGCCACGATGCCGGCGCCGACGTGAAAATACGTTTGTTGTTCCGTGCGGATCGCCGTGCGGATGACGATGCTCAACTGGCTTTCGCGATTGAAGCCGAGATAGCCGAGCGCACCGGTGTAAGGCCCGCGCGTCACCAGCTCCAGTTCGTCAATGATTTCCATGGCGCGAAACTTCGGCGCGCCGGTGATGCTGCCGCCGGGAAAGCACGAGGCGAACGCGGCGAAATGCGTCACGTCCGCGCGCAGCCGGCCTTCGACCGTGCTGACGAGGTGCTGCACCTGCGGGTAGCGTTCGAGCCGCACCAGTTCGGGCACCTGCACGGAACCGTATTCGCATACGCGGCCGAGATCGTTGCGCAGGAGGTCGGTGATCATGACCAGCTCCGCCATTTCCTTGGGGCTGGTTTGCA
>JAYUBJ010000186.1:0-7147 GCA_043740915.1 Verrucomicrobiota bacterium | reverse complement strand
TTGGTTGCCGCCGTCCGTCCAAAACTCTGCGAAAGGGCTGGCTGCGGTATGCCTTGACCGGGCTGATTTGGGTTTGCTCGTTGCTTGGGGTTGCTTGGGCTTTCATATGGCAACACTGTCACTAAAAGTGTCACAAGTGTCAACCAGAGAGTTTGAAGCCGTCCGCGCCAATCTGTCAAAACCCACTTAAAACCATCATTTCATTGGTGTTTTTGCCAAGAAACAAAAAGCCGTTCCGCATCGCACGGAACGGCATTGGTTCAGCCGAGCAGATTGATCAAGTCTGTCAGGCCTCAAAGGATTTGCCGCAGCCGCAGCTCTGGCGCGCGTTGGGATTTTGGATTTTGAAACCGCCGCCGTTCAACGCGTCCAAATAATCCACCACTGAGCCCCGCAGGTAGTTGGCGCTGAACGGATCGACAATCACGGACACCCCCTCGAATTCCGCGCTGAGGTCGTCGGCGCGCCGCTCGTCAAACACCATGCCGTATTGCATCCCGGAGCAGCCTCCGGCCTCGATGTAGACGCGCAGGGTTTTGCCGACCTTATCCGGATCCGCGGCGAGGATGGATTTGATCTGGCTGGCGGCGCTGGCGGTCAGGCGGACGGCGGTTTCGCTTTCGGTAGCGGTACTCATGCTCATTTCTTGCCGCCAACCTAAGCGAGGAACCAACGCGTGTCAACGGATCGTCTGGCTCTATGGGCCGGCATCGATACGATCCCTGGTTTGAATGATCTTTTTCTCCCAGGTCGTCTTGAGCGTCGGAAGGATTTCCAACAGCGCCTTGTACAAATTATGCGCCTCCAGCCAGCGCTGCTGGCCTTCCAACAGGCGGCCCATCGCCTGGGCAGCTTGATTGATGCTCACCGGATCGGCTTGCTCGCCCTCGGCCACATTGCTCTGGTAAACTACTTTTTGATAATGCTTCAGGGCTTCGTCGAGCAACGGCTGCTGTTCCGCCGCCGGTTTCAATTGCGCCTGGTTTTCCAACGTCTTGCCCCATCTCACCTCTGCGAGACTGCGAGTCGAGGCATCCGCGAGGAGTGACTCCGCCGCCAGTTTGAAAAATTCAATCGCCAGTTTGTAACGGCTCACATCCTGGATGGCCAATTGAAAATGACACTCGGCGATGCGGCCATACGCTAGCGCCACGATGGGATTGGTGGGATAGTTCTGCGTGATCCGGCTGAAGGCGTTGATCGCCTCGGCAAAATTATCGAGCGGATTTTTCGGGTCGGCATCGGCGAGCGTCTGCGCATCACCCAAGGCATACAGTGTTTCCGGCACCAAATCCGGCGGACACCGTGGGTCTTTAAGCAGGTTTTGGAGATACCGAATGGCGTCGGAATAGCCTTGCCGGGCGATGGCCGCCCGAGTCGCATCGAGTTGCGCCCGGTAGGTCAACTCCGATGGCGGCCAGTTGGTGTTCTGGTAGAGGCCTTGATAATTCTTCTCCGCCGCCTCGATGTCACCCTTTCGAAAATAATAATCGGCCACCCACTTTTGCGCGAGCGGGGCCAGTGCATTGGTGGCAAATTGCCCCACCAGATTGGTGAACAGGTTCAGCGCGATTTTTTCGTTGCCCGCCTTGTAATTCAGCCAGGCGCGGTCGAATTCCACCTGCGGCCGCGCAACGTGTTCAGGAAACGAGTCCACCCAATCGTCGAACTTTCCAATCGCCGCCCGCCAATCCCCCGCCTGCGCGTACGTCCGCCCATCGGCCAATTGCGCTTCCGCCACCAGCGGCGAATCAGGATAGCGCAGGATCAGATCCGCGAGCACCGCCCGCGCCTCGTTGGTCTGGCGGTGCTCACTCAACGCCTGCCCCACCAGCAACAAGCTCCGGTCGGCGTACTCGCTGCGGGGATGATCCGAGAGGATTTTTTGCGCGGCCGCCTGGGCGCGCGCGAGGCCACCCGTTTCGCCCAGTTCGATGCCCGCCCGCACAATTTGATATTGGGCGTGATCCACCAGCGACTGCTGAACCCCGGGCAGACTGGCATGGTCATCAATCATGCGCTGGTAATTGCTGATCGCGCCGGCAAAATCCTTCAGTTGAAATTGCGCGTCCGCCCACTTGAACCGGGCCTTGGCCTGTTCTTCCGACGCGGGCAGCAGGGCCGTGGCCTTCTGGAACGACGCCTGGCTGTCCGCCATCCGGCCTTGGTTCCAGAAACACCAACCGCGATTCAGCCACGTCATCCCCAGCAGCGGGCTATTGGTAAATCCGCTGATGACGAGATCGAAATGGGTCACCGCCCTCGCCAGCAGATTGGTTCCCAACTCCAGCGCGGCCGGCGTCAGCGGGCCCGTCTCGTCATTCATCACGGTGAAATATTCCCGGAGATGCAATTCACCCAGGGTGAATTGCACGTAATCCAACGCCGCATCCTTGGGATTTTCGCGGGCAAAGCCAGCCAGCCGATCGATGGCGTTGGTCGTCTTGTTCTGCGCGAGGTTCAGCTTCACGATCTGGAACAGAGCCTGCCGCCGGGAAGCCTCGGGGAATCCGGCCGCGAGATTGTTAGTGTAGGCCTGGATCGCCGCGTCGAACTGGTTCAACTGCTCCAGGATTTCGCCCCGCAACGCGTGGCTGTTGGCCAGCAGCGGACGCGCGCCCGACGCGACGGCCAGCGGCACCAGGTTGGTTGCGGTCTGTTCCGCCGCGGGCACTTTTCCGGCCGCCAACTGGGCGCGCGCGAGCAGGTAAAGAATTTGCCAGCGCATTTCCGTAGGCGCATTGCGTTTGGCCAGGGCGGCCAGCACTTCTTCCGCCTCGCGAAATTCCCGCAGGTCGATCAGTGCCTCGCCCAGCAACAAATTCCCGCGCAACGCCGCTTCCTTATCGGGCTGCATTTTGGCGGCCTTTTGAAAGACACCGTCCGGCTTGCGCAACAATTCCACCACCCGGGACAGTTCGCCCAATTTGAAC
Source organism: Verrucomicrobiota bacterium (assembly GCA_043740915.1). Classification (GTDB taxonomy): domain Bacteria; phylum Verrucomicrobiota; class Verrucomicrobiia; order Limisphaerales; family JAYTXL01; genus JAYTXL01. The sequence continues at coordinate 4,214 of JAYUBJ010000186.1, read as the reverse complement.
CGGGCGGCGGCCTCGCCCAGGCTGGCGTCCAACTGGCGGGAGGTATTGGGAAATTGGGTCAGCAGGCGCGCAAATTCCGTCGCCGCCGCTGGGTGGTTCGTCAAGGCAAAAAAAGCTTCCGCCCGCCAGTAGAGTAATTGATCGGCCTGCTTGGCAGTCTTGGTCGGCGGGGCGTTGAGCAACTCCACGACCTCCTGGTATTGTTTGAGCTTGAACCGGCATTGCGCCTGCGACAGCCAGGCCTCCTCGAGGTGGTCCGCGTTGGGATATTTCTTGATGAAATCGCCGAACTCTTTTTCCGCCCACTCGTAGGAGCCGGCGGTGAATCCGCGCCACGCGGCATTAAAGGCGCGGTTCTCGCCCGCGCTGGCGGCCCGCAATGGTGCCGGGGCGAGGATGCCCAACAACACTAACATTAAAATAAGCCAGCGCATAACAGTCTGAAACGAAAACAAGGATGCCGGATGCATCCTAACCGCACACGCCCCGGCTGCAAAGTTGGAAATGTCACCTTCCATCGGACGCCGCAGCGAGGAGGCGATTCAAATATTGCCCCGTGAAACTCGCGGCGCATTGCGCCACCTGCTCCGGTGTTCCCGCCGCGATGATCCGTCCGCCACCGGTGCCTCCCTCCGGGCCGAGGTCAATGATCCAGTCCGCACATTTTATGACGTCCAGATTATGTTCGATCACGAGGAGCGAATTCCCCGGCGCCCGCAGCTTGAACAGCACCTCGAGCAGCTTGGCCACGTCGTGGAAGTGCAGGCCGGTGGTCGGCTCGTCCAAAATATAGAGCGTGCGTCCGGTCGCGCGCCGGCTCAGTTCCGCGGCCAGCTTGATGCGCTGCGCCTCGCCGCCGCTCAGCGTGGTGGCCTGCTGCCCCAGGCCGATGTAACCCAGTCCCACTTCGGCCAGGGTCAGGCAGGTTTCGTAAATCTTGGGCACCGCGCGAAAAAAATTCACCGCTTCATCCACCGTCATCGCGAGCACATCGGCGATGTTCCTGCCTTTGTAATTGATCTCCAGGGTCTCGCGGTTGTAGCGCCGGCCATTGCATGACTCGCAGGTCACGTAAACCGGCGGGAGGAAGTGCATTTCAATTTTGATCAGGCCGTCACCCTGGCATTTTTCACAACGGCCGCCCTTGACATTGAAACTGAAGCGCCCGGCCTCGTAGCCGCGGATTTTTGCCGACGGCAGCCGCGAGAACAAGTCACGGATATGGTTGAACATGCCGGTGTAAGTGGCGGGATTGCTGCGCGGCGTGCGGCCAATCGGCGTCTGGTCGATCACGATCACCTTGTCGAGATTCTCCAGGCCCGCGATCTCGCGATGCGCCCCGGGTCGCTCCTTCGAGCCATACAGTTTCCGGAACACCGCCCGCCGCAAAATGTCGTCCACCAGCGTGCTCTTTCCTGACCCGCTCACGCCCGTCACGCACGTCAGCAGGCCGAGCGGAATGCGGGCATCGATGTTTTGTAAATTATTTTCCCGCGCCCCCAGGATTTCCAGCCAGCCGCGCTCGGGCGAGGGTTTGACGCGCTTCTTGGGGACGGCAATCGACAACTCGCCTTTCAAATACTTGCCCGTAAGCGATTGCGGATTCGCCATGATGTCGCCGATGCTGCCGGTGGCCACGAGTTCGCCGCCGCACACGCCGGCGCCGGGGCCCAGGTCGAGAAGGTAATCGGCCCGGCGGATGGTTTCCTCGTCATGCTCCACCACGAAAACGGAATTGCCGAGATCGCGCAGGCCTTCGAGGGTTTGCAGGAGCCGGGCGTTGTCGCGCTGGTGGAGGCCGATGCTCGGTTCGTCGAGGATGTAAAGCACGCCGACCAGGCCCGCGCCGATTTGGGTGGCCAGCCGGATCCGCTGAGCTTCGCCGCCGCTCAAGGTGCCGCTCTCGCGGTCGAGGGTCAGGTAGCCGAGGCCGACGTTTTTCAAGAAGCCGAGGCGCGCGCGGATTTCCTTGATCAGCTCGCCCGCAATTTTTCGCTGAAAATCCGACAGCGTGAGCACACTGAAGAACTCATCCGCCTGGTCCACGGACAGCGCGCAGACATCCATGATGGAGAGGCCGGGCGGGGGAGTAATCAGTGAACCCGTGTTCAGTTTGCCACGCGGCGCGACTTGCGCAAACTGATTACTGATTACTAACCGCTGCTTGTCGTCCTCTCTCCCCAGCGTCACCGCGAGAATCTCCGGCTTGAGCCGCCGGCTGCCACAGGTGTCACACTCCTGCGGACTCATGAAACTTTTCAGCCGGTTTTTCGTGAACTCGCTCTCACTCTCCAGATACAGCCGTTCCAGGCTGGGAATGACCCCTTCAAACGGCCGGACAATCTTGCTCACCTTGCCCGCGCGCCAAAAATCAAACCCGATCTCCGTAGCGCCCGAACCGCGCAGCAACACCTGCTTGAATTCCGCCGGCAGTTTCTGGTACGGCGTATCCAGGCTTTGCTCGTAGTGGCTGGCCACGCCGCGCAACAGCCCCTTGTAATAGACAATCATCCTTTTGCCACCGCGCCGCCACGGGAGAATCGCGCCCTGTTCGAGCGACTTCTCGGTGTCGGGCACCACCAGGCCTTCATCGAACACCAATTTCTGCCCTAAGCCGTGACACACCGGGCACGCGCCAAATGGAGCGTTGAAGGAAAAATGCTTGGGCGTCAAGGTGTCGAAGCTTTTCCCTGTGGCCGGGGAATACCTGCGGTTGGAGTGGAGGGTTTCGGCCCAATCCTCGGACGTAGCGCGCGGAGCCCCGGGCGCACTGCCGGCCTCCGACGCTCGCGCGGCCGACGGCGCTTGATGCAATACGAGGATTCTGCCCTCGCCCCACTTCAGCGCCGTCTCGACGGAGTCGCCCAACCGGACGCGGATTTTGTCGTCGATCACCAGACGATCCACAACCACGTCGATGGAATGCTTTTGTTTGGGGTCAAGTTTGACGCGCACATTGCTCGCCAGTTCCACGAGTTCCCCGTCCACGCGGGCGCGCACAAATCCTTCGCGCGCGAGACGCTCGATGACATCGCGGAATTCGCCCTTTTGTCCCTGCACCACCGGCGCGAGGAGCATGACCCGGGTCTTGGCCGTCAGCGCCAGAATTTTGTCCACGATGTCACTGGTGCTCTGCGACCGGATCGGTTCGCCACTCACGGGGCAATGGGGCTGGCCAACGTGCGCGTACAGCAGGCGCAGATAATCGTAAATCTCCGTGGTCGTGGCGATGATTGAACGCGGACTGGCGCCGGCGCCACGCTGTTCAATGGCAATCGTCGGCGAAAGCCCCTCAATGTAATCAACCTCCGGCTTTTGCAACTGGTCGAGGAACTGCCGGGCGTAGGCCGAGAGTGATTCCACGTATTTGCGCTGCCCCTCGGCATAGATCGTGTCAAAGGCGAGTGTCGATTTGCCCGAGCCGCTCAAGCCGGTGATGACCACGAGTTTGTCGCGCGGGATCGACAGCGTGAGGTTTTTCAAATTATGCTCACGCGCGCCGCCGATGGTGATGAATTCCTTCGCCATGTTTTCGGTTTTTGGCCACAGGCCAGTCGCTTAGTTAAAACGAGCCGGGCGCGGGAAGCAAAGCGAATGTCATGGCCTGTCGCGTAGTCGCGTAGTTTTCAAAGCAGGATGTTTTTTGTAAAATAACGAATCGTCACGCTTTTGCACTATGACCTGGGCGGCAAACATCGATTACGCAGGGGACCAATACCACCACGCGAACATTTAACGACGCCGGGCAACTGCTCGCTGAAAACTACACTGCCGGGTTGCGAAACGGTTTGAGTGTGACGAACGGTTACGACAATGTGCTGCGTCGGACGAATCTGTCCTTGATGCAAAGTTCAACGTTGAAAGCTCAAAACGCAAATGCTTATGACTCCGCCAGCCGATTCCAAACAGTCGGCGATGGCACCAGTTCCGCTAGGTACACCTGCCTTGCCAATTCGCCGTCAGTAAGCAGGATTGCTTACAGCCAAAGCGGCAACACCCGGATGACCCGTACGAATACTTGCGACAATCCCGGCGGAAGTGCCGCCAAAAACGCAGAGGTCGCTTTCGATTACCTCCGCGACGAAGAGGCCCACGGTCGCATCGCTGGATAAAAGCGCGAGCCAAAGGAGAATGACTTTGAGAGAGTTCATTCGGGTTCGATTCAAGGGCGGGCAGCGACGAGCGCCAAGCTTGAAAACGCAGGGCGGGCAACT
>JAYUBJ010000185.1:0-2139 GCA_043740915.1 Verrucomicrobiota bacterium | reverse complement strand
GAGTCGGTTCTATTTCTGGGAGCCGTTTTCAATTCCCAGTGGCGTTCTTGCGGGGCGGGGCGTTTTTCACATATTTGTCAAACCACGCCACCATTTCGTAGAGCGTGTGCTCGACCGATTCGCGCGCCTCGTAAGCGTGGGCTTCATGCGGCAGCAACACCAGCCGCGCCGTGCCGCCGTTGCCTTTGATCGCTTGAAACAGCCGCTCGCTCTGCAGCGTGAACGTGCCGGGATTGTTGTCCGCATCGCCGTGCAGGATCAGCAACGGCTCCTTGATTTTGTCCGCGTACATGAGCGGGGAGACTTTGAGGTACATTTCCGGCGCCTCCCACAACGTGCGCCGCTCGTTCTGAAAACCAAACGGCGTGAGCGTGCGGTTGTAGGCGCCGCTGCGCGCGATGCCTGCGCGAAACAAATCGGAGTGCGCCAGCAGGTTCGCCACCATGAACGCGCCATAGCTGTGCCCGCCCACGCCGACGCGCTGCGGATCGGTGACGCCCAGCTCCACCGCCTTGTCGATGGCCGCCCGCGCGCTGGCCACCACCTGCTCGAGGTAGGTGTCGTTCATTTTCTTTGCGTCACCGACGACGGGCATCGTCGCCCCGTCGAGGATGGCATAACCCTGGGTGAGCAGGAACAGGTGGCTGATGCCGTTGATGGCCGTGAAGCGGTGCGGCGAGCCGGAGACCTGCCCGGCGGTGTCGGCATCGCTGAACTCGCGCGGGTAGGCCCAGACCACCGTGGGCAATCGCGTGCCCGTCTTGTAATCCGGCGGGAGATAGAGCGTAAAGGAGAGTTGCACGCCGTCGTTCCGCTCGTAGGTGACGAGTTGTTTCTTGACGCCGCGCAGTTGGGGCGACGGGTCGGGAAAATTTGTGAGCGCCTTGCGCGCGGATTCCTGGGTCGAGCGCAGAAAATAATTCGGCGGCCGGGCCGCGGATTCCCGGCGGGTGATGAATTGCGAGGCGTCATCCTTGACCAGCACCACGACGGATTCGTAGCTCAAGTCGTCGCATTGGAACAACCGCTCCGTCTTCAACGTGGCGAGGTCGAGGCGGTCCAGGAACGGCCGGTCCCCTTCCGGTGAGGCGCCCGTGCCGTTGAGATAAATGCTGTTGTCGTGAACGCGCATGGCGCGCTGGCCGGCGGGCAGGAGGTGGCTCATGGGCGTGCCGGGATCGTTGTAGCGTTCCTGTGCGGACAGATCCCAGATCAGCCGGGGCGGCTCGTCCGGCAAGTCGGGATTCAGGAGGTAAGTGCGGTTCCAGCGCTTGGCGCTCTGATATTCCCGCACGAGCGCGACCGAACTTTTCTCGCCCCACATCAGCGCGGAAAAACGATACTCGGTTTTCACCAGTTCTTCCGGCGTTCCCTGGAACGGGGCGCGCAACATCAGCACGTGATCACGATGCGTCACTTTTTGTTTGGGGTCGCCGCCATCGAGGGCTTCCACCCAGACGAGGGTCGACAGCGCCGTCGGGCGCCAATGGTAGTTGCGCGGCCCGGGTTGCACGCCACCGATGGGCACCTCCTCCTGGAGCGGTTGGCTCGCCAGTTTGAAGGCCACCTTGCCGTCGCGGCCCCAGACTTCCACATCCCGCGGAAAGGCGGGCGAAGGCAATTGGTATGAATACGGCCGGTGCACGCGCACCACCAGTATTTGCAGGCCGTCGGGCGAGGGTTCGAACTCGCTGACAATCGCGGGTTGCCCCAGCGGCGTCGCCCGCGCGGTGGTACTGTTGACCAGCAGGAGTTGCGCGGTGGCGAAATAATCGAACAACGCCTCGTCGTACGGGTTCTCCAACAAATCCTGGAATGTCCGCATCGGTGAGGGTTTGCCGTTGCTCTCCTGAATGATCGGCCCGGTGGGAACCTTGGGCGCGGTGGGCGGCGGGCCCCGATTGGGGACCACCGACTGGCAAAGAATGGTCTGGCTGTCGGGCATCCATTGAAAGGTTTCGCCGTGGGCGGCATTGAGCGTCACGCCATTGAGGCGGCGAACCGTTCCCGTCATGGCGTCACCCACCCATAATTGGATGTTCGTGGTGGCGTAGAGGGCGAACGCAAATTGTTTGCCGTCGGGCGACCACAGCGGAAGGCCGAACTGCACGGCCGGGGGCAGGGTGATTTTTTTCTCCA
>JAYUBJ010000184.1:0-2147 GCA_043740915.1 Verrucomicrobiota bacterium | reverse complement strand
CTCTCCTCCATCGGATGGAGGAGAGGGAGGGGAGAAGCAACGTAACATTCTCAATCGGCGTTGCGCCCAGGCCCGGCGCGTCAAGCTGCTTTGACCTTGGCCAACGAGACCGGTTGTTGCCACTTTCGGCCCATCCATGAGAATCATTGCGTCAATTATTCTGCTCCTGTTCGCGGCCGGCCACAACGCTTTCTGCGCCAATCCGTCTTCAGCCCCGCCCGACTGGAACCAGTGGCCGGCCCGCAGCACAACGAATTTCTCTCGGTGGTCTGGCACACCGACGTGCCGAGCGAGACGCGCACCATCAGCGAACTCGTTTTGCGTCAGCTTGGCCAGCAAGGCACGGGTGGCCTCAGCAAGGAACTCATCGCGAAAATGGAAGCCACCCGCGAGTCCATTCCGCCTGCGCTGCGGGGCAAGCTGCTTGACGAGTTTATCGCGAAGTGGATTGCCGATAATTTTGATCGCAAACAGCAGCAGATCGACAACGGCTTCGTGAGCGGACGATTCCGGAAAGGCAAGCTCGCCATTCCGCCCGACGATTACGAAAAACTCGTGACACGTCAGGACAAGCCGTTTGCCAGTGAAGTTGAGTTCAAGCAATGGGTGGGGTTGCCGTGCTTGGTGGACGGAAAGTTCTTGCTCCGGCACAAGGAACACATCCGCTGTTACAATCTCGCGGCGGTGGCGAAGCCGAATGAACAACGCTATTTCGGTTCGGCACCGGGTGGCGGCGCCGGGCGGCGGCCATCGGGGGGCGGGCCGAAGTGCTCGCCCGGGCCGCCGCGTCGCGGACCGCGTGGCCCTCCCGGCGGGCCGTGGCGCATGAAGCTCTGGTCCGGCGTGCCTTTGTATTGGCGCGGGATGAAGGGGAAACCCTCCGTCACAAAGTAGTGGTAGCTGCCTTGCGGAAACTCCGACGTGATACCGAAGCGCCCGTTCGCCTCGTCGAGATCGCCGCTGCCTTTCACATATTCAAAATCCTCGACGAAGCTGCCATCGTATTTTCCGCCGGGGCCGCCGGGGCGGCCCCCTTTCTTGAGTTGCCAGCTCGCTTTCATCTTCTTGAGCGGGCTGGTGGTGCGCTGCGCCTCGGCATAGGCCCACGGGCCGTAAATCGGAAAACCGTCCGCCGCCCAGCCGAGGAGAATCATGCGCTCTTTGCCGCCGGATAATTTTGCGACGAGGCCCGTGGGCAGGCCGTGGTAATGATAGGCGCCGTTCGGCTGGACGTGGGCGTTGTTTTGGTCGAGGCCAAGCTTGAGCGTGCCGCTGATGGGATCGTGGGTCCAGCCGGAGCGGGGATCGTCGTTCCACCATTCGGCTGCACCGGGATCGAAGACCACTCCATTCACGGCCACGCCGAAGGGATGCATTCTGACCGGCGTGAACTGGTCGGCCGCCCTGGGTTTGGCCGGCATGCGAAAGGTGTATCGCTGCGGCTCGATCGAATTTGGATTTCCGCGATTGGGAAATTGTCCCGGCAGGTGGTCGGGGAGGCCGTTCGCCCTGATGACGCGGAACTCGCCCTCGACTGCGATGGTGACGTGGTTTTCACCCGGACTGGCGCCGGTGCCGGGGGGCGCGGCCAGTTGCTTGCGGGGCGGTTCGGACTGGGCGCAGACGACGAGGACTCCAGAACCCAAGGAAATGGCCAGGAGGATTCGTTTCATCATCAGAGTTTGGTTCACGTCCAGAGCCTGGCCAACTCGGCGCCTTTTGGCAACTGCGGTTTGGAATCGTGCGGTTTGGAATCGCTCCAGCTCAAAGCTGGCGGTGCATCGGCGATGCACCGGCGTTCCAAATCCTCGCCTAAGGAATGGAAAATGCAACTTTGCTCAATAAAACCAAAGAATCCATTTTTTGCGCCAACATTTAATTCCTATAGAACGTCCAAAACCGCGCGAGGCGCGTCCAGCTTGGGGATTGTTGGATTCCATGATCTGTTAGGCGAGGATCAGGGGGCGATGCACCGGATTGACAGGTTTCAAAATCTGTTCGACGCTCGGCCGTCTTGAGTGGGCGACGATTCAAATGGGGTTGCGCTGTGCTGTGTTTGATCATGGCTCCGTTGGGCCGGGGCGCGGAGGAGCCATTGACGCTGGCGCCACCAGATGAGCCGCTGGCCAAAGAGTTTTCGCTTGAGC
>JAYUBJ010000183.1:0-2152 GCA_043740915.1 Verrucomicrobiota bacterium | reverse complement strand
GGACGGCGTTGAGCTGCCAGAGTTGATGTCCGGCTTGCGAGGCGATTTCCAAACCCATCGCGGCGAGGCCCGCCTTGAGCGCGAGATGGTTTTGCTCGTGGCGACGCCAGCGGTTCTCCAGTCCCTCGAGCAGCACCAGCCGCAACGCCTCGTGCAGCCCGTAGTTCATCGTGATGGGCGCGGTGTGGTGATACACGCGCTCCTGCCCCCAGTAGGACGAAAGCAGATTCACGTCGAGATACCAGCTCTGCACCTTGGTCTTGCGGTTCGCGGCGGCGGCCAGCGCGCGCGGGCTGAGTGAAATCGGTGACAATCCTGGCGGGCAACTCAGGCATTTTTGCGTGCCGCTGTAGACGGCGTCCACCTGCCATTCGTCAATTCGCACCGGACAGCCGGCCAGCGACGTGACGGTATCGAGCAGAAACATCGCTCCGGCCTCGTGTGCAAGCCGGGAGATTTCTTCGACTGGAGTCAGCGCGCCGGTGGAAGTCTCGGCGTGAACAATGGCAACAAACTTCGGTTTGCACGTCTTGAGCGCGTCGGCGATTTGTTGCGCCTCAATGATGCGGCCCCACTCAGCCTCGACCTTCGTGACCTTTGCGCCGCAGCGTTGTGCGACGTCCACCATCCGGGTGCCGAACACGCCGTTGACGCCGATGATGACTTCATCGCCCGGCTCGATGAGGTTCACGCAGCAAAATTCCATCCCGGCGCTGCCGGTGCCGCTCACGGGGAAAGTCATCTCGTTCTTCGTCAGAAAAACCTGGCGGAGCATGGCCTTGATCTCCTCCATCATTTTCACAAAGACGGGATCGAGATGGCCGACCAGCGGTTGGGACATCGCCTTCAAGACTGAGGGCGCCACGTCGCTCGGCCCCGGCCCCATCAACAGGCGCGGCGGCGGTTGAAATGCGTCAGGAATCTGCATGCCGCGAGAATAGGCGCTTCACTCGACACCGGCAACGAATTTGAATAATCTCCGCGCGCGATGTCGGGCACGCATGATGTGATTGTTGTCGGATTGGGCGCCATGGGCAGTGCGGCGCTTTATCACCTGGCCCAAAGTGGCCGTCGCGTGGTCGGATTGGACCGGTTCACGCCGCCGCATGCGTTCGGTTCGTCGCATGGACAGACCCGCATCATCCGCGAGGCATACTTCGAACATCCCCTCTACGTCCCGCTCGTCCAGCGCGCGTACGAACTGTGGTTCGAACTGGAGGCACAGACCGGACGAAAACTGCTGCTCACGACCGGCGGATTGATGATCGGGGCGCGCGACGGCCTGGTCTTTGGTGGCGCCAAACGCAGCGCGGAAGCGCACCGCCTGCCGCACGAAATTCTTTCGAGCACGGAAATTCACCGCCGCTTTCCCGCGCTCTATCCGGAGCCGGAAATGGCGGCGGTCTGGGAACCGCGCGCCGGGATCTTGTTTCCGGAAGAGTGCATCGCGGCCCATCTCGAACTCGCCCGTCGGCACGGCGCGATGCTCCATCTGGACGAGCAAGTGCTGGGCTGGAGGCCCGACGGCACGGGCGTGGCGGTACAAACGACGAAAGGAATTTACCGGGCAGAGCGATTGGTTTTGGCGGCCGGCGCCTGGATGGGCCAGCTGCTGCCGGAACTCGCCTTGCCGTTGAAGGTTGAGCGGCAAGTTTTATTCTGGTTTGAATCGCCAGAGGGCGGCGACCGCTTCAAGTCCGGGCAATGTCCGATCCATCTTTGGGAATACGAGCAGGGAAAGTTTTTCTACGGTTTTCCGGATTTGGGTGAAGGTGTAAAAGTGGCGCGCCATCACCAAGGCAACAACACAGAACCGGATTCCGTCCGTCGGGACATCAGCGCGGACGAAGTGGCGGCCATGCGACAAATCCTCCGCCGGTTTTTGCCCGGTGCCGATGGCGCATTGCGAAGCGCCACCGTCTGCCTCTACACCAACACGCCGGACGGCCATTTCCTGATCGACATGCACCCGGAATTTCGCCAGGTGATCATCGCCAGTCCGTGTTCCGGCCACGGTTTCAAGTTTGCCAGCGCCGTCGGCGAAGTCCTCGCCGGTCTGGTGACGGAAAGGCGCGCGCGATTTGACCTGAGCCTGTTCCATCTGCGCGGCGGCTAATGGGGGAGCCTCTTGACACTGCCCCTGGACCGCGGC
>JAYUBJ010000182.1:0-2162 GCA_043740915.1 Verrucomicrobiota bacterium | reverse complement strand
GGGCGCCTGGTCAGTGGGAGGCTGGAGCAGCGGTGGCGGGTCGTCCGGAGGAGGGGGTGGTTCGGGCGGTGGCTTCTCCGGTGGCGGTGGGAATTTTGGCGGCGGCGGCGCGAGTGGAAGCTGGTGAACGGTTATGCAGCTTGACGAATTTCTTGAGCAACTGGACGATGCCAAAATCGTCGCGGCCATTGGCGAGGCGGAACAACGAAGCTCCGGCGAGATCCGCGTTTATGTCTCGCACAAAAAGCGCGAGGACGCGCTCGCCGCCGCGCACGTGCGCTTCCAGAAACTCGGCCTGACGAAGACGCGCCACCGCAACGCGGTGCTGATTTACTTTGCACCGATCACGCGGCAGTTTGCCATCGTGGGTGACGTGGGCATCCACCAGAAAGGTGGCGATGATTTCTGGCGCGACAGCAGCGCGGCCATGAGTGCGCAGCTCAAGCAGGGCAAATTCACCGAGGCGGTTGTGGACGCGATTCGAAAGACGGGCGCGCTGTTGGAGGAACATTTCCCGCGCGATCCGGATGACCGCAATGAATTGCCGAATGAAGTGGAGCGGGGCTGATCCGACTGATTGAGCGCACCCCGGTCCAATTCAAGCGATCTGGAAAACTCCCTGCCTTTCTTCCTCACCCCAGCCCTACCCATGAACCGGAGCGCCGATCTCCTGATCGGCCCGTTTTGAGTGGCGAAGGGGGGATGCCGATCGGGAGATCGGCGCTCCTCCAGCCCCGGCCCAAGTCGTGGCTCGACGCGCACGCGGCTTTTCGCTAATTCTTTTTCCGATGCGATTGATTCATTTCCTCGGGTTGACCCTTGCCTTGGCCGCGGTGGTGGGCGCCAGTGAGGATTGGCCGCAATTTCGCGGCCCGGACGGGCAGGGGCATGCGGATGCCACCGGGTTGCCGCGGACGTGGAGCGAGACGCAAAATGTGAAATGGAAGACGGCCATTCCCGGCGAAGGCTGGTCGTCGCCGGTCGTGCTCGGCACGCAAGTCTGGCTGGCGACTGCGCTCGAGGACGGCAAATCATTGCGGGCCGTCTGTGTGGATCGCGACACCGGCAAGCTCGTCCATAACGTCGAGGTGTTTCACGTGGCGGCTCCCGCGCCCAAGCACGATCTGAACAGCCATGCTTCGCCCACGCCGGTGATCGAGAAAGGCCGGGTCTATTTCTCGTTTGGCATGTATGGCGTGGCTTGCCTCAATAGCGACACCGGGAAAGTTGTTTGGAAGAACACCGAACTGAAACACGACCACGGGCAGAACGGGCCGGGCAGTTCGCCGATTCTTTACGGTGGATTATTCATCCTCAATTGTGACGGTACCGAACTGCGCTATGTCGCGGCGTTGAACAAAATCACGTGCAAGCTCGTGTGGAAAACGCCGCGCAGCAATCAAATCAACAAATCCCCCGAATTGAAGAAGGCCTACGCCACCCCCTTGATCGTCCAGGTCAACGGCACGGACCAACTCATCAGCCCGGGCGCCTTTCGCGTCAGTTCCTACGAGCCGGGGACAGGCAGGGAACTGTGGTTTGTGGACATCCCCGGTTTTTCCAACGTGCCGCGTCCCGTGTTTGGGCACGGATTGGTTTATGTCTGCACCGGTTACATGTCGAGCGAGCTGTTTGCCATCCGACCGTTCGGTTCCGGCGATGTTTCGCAGACGCACGTCGCGTGGAAGTCCAAGAAACAAGTCTCGTTCAAGCCGTCGCCGTTGCTGGTGGGTGACCAGCTCTACCTGGTTTCTGACAGCGGGATCGTTTCCTGTCTCGACGCGAAGACCGGCGAGCCCGTCTGGAGCGAGCGCATGGGCGGCGAGTATTCCGCTTCGCCCGTCTTTGCGGACGGTGTGATTTATTTCTTCAGCCAGCAAGGGCAGATCACCGTCATCAAGCCGGACACCAAATTAAATGTCCTAGCCGCCAACACACTTGCCGCCGGCTTCATGGCCTCGCCCGCCATCGCGGGCAAGGCGCTGTTTTTGCGGACGAAGACGCATCTCTATCGCATCGAGAACTAGGCGCATGAATTCATTTCCTGCCATCCCATCCGAAGTCGAAGCCGCCGTCGCCGCGCTGGGTTTGAGGCGCTTCCGGCGCCACATCTTTTTGTGTGCGGACCAGACGAAACCCAAGTGCAGCCCGAAGGAGAAAAG
>JAYUBJ010000181.1:0-2167 GCA_043740915.1 Verrucomicrobiota bacterium | reverse complement strand
ATATCCATCAAGTTGGGCACCGACGTCTGCATGCGGAAGGCCATTTCGTATTGTGAAATACGCGTGGCAATTTCCGGGTCGGCGACGACTCTGTCCTGGAGCCGGTTGAGCGCCTGCACGGTGCTGACCACGTCGCGTTGCCGTTCGCTGTTGATGCCTTTGGGTCGGCCGACGTAGAGCACGGGATCGCCCTTGGAACGGAGTTCGACGCCTTGAAAACGGCTGGGCAACAATCCGCTGTGCCATTGGCGCGCGGAGATTGGCTGGGCCTGGCCGAATTTTCCGCTCGAAACCAACACGAGGAATCCGGGCAGATCTTCGCTCTCGCTGCCGAGTCCATACGTCACCCAGGAACCCATCGCCGGACGGCCGGAGATGAGCGTGCCGGTGTTCATGTACGTGTGGGCGGGGTCGTGATTGATCGCCTCGGTGTGCAGCGAGCGGATGACGCACAGCTCGTCCGCGACCGTGTGCAACTGCGGAAAAACTTCGCTGAGTTCCAGGCCGCCTTTGCCGACTTTTTTGAATTCCCATTGTGGCGCGAGGCAGGTCAGCTTGGCCCCCTGCAATTGCGCGATCGGCTGGCCCTTGGTGACCGATTCCGGCATCGGCTGGCCCGACATCTTCACCAAAGTCGGCTTGGGGTCAAAGGTCTCAAGGTGGGACGGTCCGCCCGCCATGTAAAGTTGGATGACCCGTTTGACGCGCGGCGGGAAGTGCGGCGGGTTGACGACGCCTTTCCATTTGTCGGCCTTCACGTTTTCTTTTTTCGCGCTGGCCGCGTTGAGGGACCAGGGATTCAACAGCGAGGCGAGCGCTGCGGTGCCCACGCTGGCGCCGGCCCGGCAGAGGAAGGCGCGGCGGTTGATATCGTTGGCAGCGGATTCAATGGGATTCATGGCGTCAATAGATGGTGATCGTTTCGGAGAGGTTCAACACCACACGCGCAACCGAAGTCCACGCGGCCAGTTCGGCTATGTCGAGGTCCTTGGCGGCGGGCCGCTCGCCGATTTGCAGCAGTTCCTCGGCGGCCTTGGTGTCGGCTTTGTATTGGGCCAAGTGCTGCTGGTAGAGCGTTTCCAAGAGTTTTTGCTCCTCCTTCTTCGGATTGCGCGAGATGGCCTGCAGGTAGGCGAATTGAATCCGCGCGCCAGTATCTTTGCCGCCTTCGTGGATCATGCGTTCGGCGAGCACCCGCGCGGCTTCCACGTAAATGGGATCGTTCAACAGCACGAGCGCCTGCTGGGGCGTGTTGGATTTCACGCGATCCACGGTGCATTCCTCGCGGGTGGGCGCGTCAAACGCGAGCAACGAGGGATGCAAAAAAGTGCGCGCCCAGTAGGTGTAGAGGCCGCGGCGATATAAATTGTCGCCGTGATCGTTCGCGTACTCGCGCGTCGGAAAATTCAAGAGCGCCCAGTAACCGGGCGGCTGGTAGGGCTTGACGCTGGGGCCGCCGACCTTGCGGGTCAACAGGCCGGCGATGGCCAGCGCGTTGTCCCGCACCATTTCCGCTTCGAGGCGCGGACGGCTCTGGCGCGCGAGCCAGAGATTATAGGGATCGCGTTGCCGGAGCGACACGCTCACGAACGACGATTGCCGGTAGGTGCCGGACATCGCCATGAGTTTGAGCAGGTGCTTGATATCCCAGCCGCGGTCCATGAACTCGACGGCGAGCCAGTCGAGCAACTGCGGATGGGTCGGCGCCGCGCCCTGGGCGCCGAAATCATCCAACGTTTTGACGATGCCCTGACCGAACATGATTTTCCACAGGCGGTTGGCGAACACGCGGGCCGTGACGGGATTTTCGCGGGAAACCAGCCATTGTGCGAGGTCGAGCCGGTTGGCGGTGCGGTCCTTGATTTCCGTCAGTGATAGAAAGGACGGGACGGCAGGCGTGACAATTTCGCCGGATTCATCGAGCCAGTTGCCGCGTGGCAGAATTCTCATGGTGCGTGGCGGCACGGATACTGAAACCAAGGTGGTGGCCATCGCGTTGTTGAGGTTGTTCACCTGGTTTTGCAGGTCGATTTCCCGCGCGCGCGCTGGAGCGAGCGAGGGATCGATGCTGCGGTGGTACGCCGCGAGCGTCTGTCTTTGGGGCGGCGTTCGTTTGTCGGCCTCAATGGTGAGCGCCTCCGTGATTTCCGCTGGCAAGTATTCCGAA
>JAYUBJ010000180.1:0-7272 GCA_043740915.1 Verrucomicrobiota bacterium | reverse complement strand
GCAACTCCTGGGCCGCTCCGAGCTGCGCTTAGTCCGCCTGGAGGCGATCACTCCGGCCAAAGGCCTCAAAAAGTGACCGAGGGTTTTTCAGCAGAATCTAATCTATGGTTTGACCTTTACAATCCTTGAATCTGTTCCATGGCCTACTGCAATTGTGCTTCGGTTTGAATCATACGCGCCTCACGCGTAAATCGCCGGACGATAAGCCGGCTTGGGGACGCGTTGCTTGTGGGCTTTGGCGCTGGCGAGCCATGCCTTTTTAGCGACCTGAACTTCGCGCAACGCTTCGTCGGGAGTTCCGCCGTGCGCCGAGCAAAACTTGAGGTCGGGGATGTCCGCGATCCAGCAGTCGTCCTCGTCGTTCCAAAACAGGTTGATGTGGTATTCGCTCATATCAGTCGTTCAAGGTTAGACCGTTTTCTTCCACCAGCGTCAAGAGTTGCCGCAGTTGGTAGAATTTTGCCTGGTGGTTGCGGTCCGGCTGCAAGTTCAGCATCAATCCCAGTCGATGCCGGTAGATGTGATGGCTGCCGCTGATGCGGTCGCGATAAAACCCGAACCCCTCCGCCAGCCGACAGACGTCTTCAAAGCGAACATTTCGCGAGCCAGCCAGAATCCTTTCATAAACTTTTCGGGCTTTCACCGTCCCAACCCTACCTCAGCCAACAGCGCGCGGCAATCGCTTTACTCAAATCGCCTTCCCGTACATCCTCTGAAACACCTTGTCCGCCCCTTCACTCGCGCAGTTCAGGTCCACGATCGTGATGCCGTCGGGGCTTTGCCCTCCGCCATGTATTTGAAGTTCAGGTCGCGGACTTTGGCGGCGGCCTCCACGATGGCGCAGGTGATGCGGGCTTCCTCGGCGGTCGGATACAGGCTCGCCACGGCGTCGCGGGTCTCGCCAACTCCGCCTCAATTGCCATTATCAAAACTCCTTTACGACCCCTTTACGACGCCAACACATAGCACGGCCCGCTTCGACCGGTTTAGGGGGCCGCGCTCTTTCCCTGCCGGATGACCGCATCAAAGGCGGGCTTGGGTTTGCTTTCGCGGTCGAAGAGCAGCGGATGGTCCGTCCGGCCTCGGACGGGGAAGTTGTTCAGCCAGGACTCGGCGTCGGTCACGCCCCAGAACGTCACGCGGCTGATCTTGTCGGCGTGCTTTACATACACCCCGAATAGCTCGCCGTAGCGCTTGGCGAGCGCTTGCTGGACCGAAGCGGGCAGACCGTTCGTGTAGGGGTTCAACTTGGGGTCGGGCGCGGCCATTTGGTTGACATCCGCGCCGGTGACGCCCCTGACGAAAGGCAGCACGCTCACGTCGAGTTCGGTGAGCATCACTTTCACGCCGAGCTGGGCGAAGGTGGTGATGGTGTCCTCCACCTGGTTGATCGGGGGCGAGGTCAGGTTGAAGTGGGACTGGCTGCCGATGCCCGTGATCTTCACGCCGGCAGCCTGCAGCTTCTTCACCAGCACGACCGCGCCGTTCCGCTTGGTAGGGTTCTCCAAGGAATAATCATTGTAATACAGCTCGGCCTTCAGGTCGGCGGCCTGGGCGAACTGGAAGGCCTTGGCCAGATAGTCCTCGCCGATGATTTTCAGCCACGGCGACTGGCGCAGCGAGCCGTCATCGTTCAACGCTTCGTTCACCACGTCCCAGCCTTTCACCCGGCCCTTGTAGCGCCCGACGACGGTGTGAATGTGATTGCTCATGCGGGCAAGCAGCGCGGCGCGGTCGGCCGGGCCTCCCATGTCATTCTGAAAAACCCAGTTCGGTGTCTGCGAGTGCCACACGAGAGTATGGCCAATGGTGAACGTGCCATTCCTTTCCCCGAACTCCACGAAGCGATCCACTGGCTCGAAGTTGAACTTGGCCGCCTCGGGGTGGATCGGCCCCCACTTCATCACATCCTCGGGCGTGATGCTGTTGAACTGCTGTTTGACAAGCGCGGCCTGAGCGGCGTTCTTTTCGGTGAACTGCGAACCGTTCAGGGCCGTGCCGATCAGAAACTTGCCCTTGAACGCGTCTTTCAGGGCGGGCTGCGCGCTGGCACTCACGGTCAAGGTCAGCAGGGCCGCAGCCCAAGTCGGAACGAGACTGAGTTTCATGCTAAACATATTTGTGTATGGCTGACCGTAAAGGGGTCATCAAGGGGTTCTTGATAATGGCTACTTGTGGCGGGACAGCAGTTCAAATTGGCTTCTGGTAAATCCGCTGAAACACCTTGTCCACCCCTTCGCCCGCGCGGTTTGGGTCGCAGATGGTGATGCCGTCCTTGCCGAAGCGGGCGGTGACGGTCGCGCCTTTTCCCTCCGCCAGGTATTTGAAATTCAGGTCGCGGACTTTCGCCGCGGCGTCCACGATGGCGCAGGTGATGCGGGCTTCCTCGGCGGTTGGATACAAACTCGCCACGGTATCACGGGTCTCACCCGTGAACTTCACGCGACAGATCGCCACGAGCCCAACGGTCAGGCTGTCCACACCGTAGCCGATGTAGGCCTTGGTGCCGTCGGCGCGGAGCACCTCGCGGGTGAAATGATTATTGCTCGTGCGCGAGCCGCCGCCCTTATTCCACCAGCGAAAGCCCCGGTATTGCTGGTCGCTCTCCACCTTGCCGTCGGCGCCGACGATCTCGTGGCCCTGGTTCACCGGCCCCTCGAAGTCGGGCGGCGTGATCCAGTTGTTGTGGAAATTAATGCTCATGCCGTTGTCGAAATCCACGCGCACCTGCACGGCGTCGTAAGCATTGATGCCGTCGCGCACAAGGCGCTTCTTCTGGCCAACAGCGGTGAGCGAAACGGGTTTGCTTTTGTAATAATGATAAATCAAATCCACCCAATGCGGCCCGACGTAACTGAACGGGTCGCTCGACTCGACCCACTTGAAAGTGCTCGTGCTCACTTCGAGCGGCTCTTCAAGATAGGCGGTGCCGTAAAGCGGCGGGCCGATGCGCTTCTGGATGTCGTCGCGAATGCGCAGGTGGTCGGGGTCGTAACGCTTGTGCATGTCCACGGCCACAATGCAGTTCTTCGCGCGCGCGGCCGCGATGATCTGGTCGGCCTCGTGGGTCGAGAGGCACATGGGTTTCTCAGTGAGGACGTGGACGCCCTTTGCGAGCGCGGCGAGAATCGGTTGCGTGTGCAAATGATCCGGCGTGGCGACGGCGAGCACATCGAGATCGGGAAAATCGCGGAGAGTTTCGTGCCAGGGTTCGTCGCCGAAGTAGCACTTGGGCGAATGGCCGGTCCATTCCTTGAACGCAGCGGCGGATTTCTCAGCGGATTTTTGCGAGCGCGTGGCGACGGCGACAAGGTCGAACTTCACCGGCGCGAGGTCGCGGTTGAACTTGTCGAGGCCGACGCGCGCGAGCTGGCCGGCGATGCCGAAACGTTGGAGATCGGCGTAGGCGCGGAGGTGGACGTCACCGCCGAACATGCCGGCGCCGACGAGAGCGAGTTTGATGGTCTGGTCCATATTTTAGGAGCGCCGAACTCCAGTTCGGCTCGTTTCACATTTTTCGATTTCGAATTTGCCGATCTGGAGATCGGCGCTCCGCTAAAGCAGGCTGGCTGACTCGGCGTCCAACAATAGCAGCGCTTGCGATTGTTTTCGCAAGATCGAGGCCGGGCACGCCGGGCTGATTGGCCCCTGCAGCGTCTCTTTGACCGGCTGTGCTTTGCGCTTCTCGGGCGCGAGACAAATCATTCTGCGAGCGGAACAAAGCGCCGGAATCGTGAGGGTGAACGCATAGGGGTTCACCGCCTCGAGGCTGGGGAAATGCCCTTGTTTGACCTGTTGCATTTTGCAGACGTCATCGAGCTTCACCAGTTTCACGAGATGCGGATCGTTGAAGTCCGCGACTGGCGGATCGTTGAAGGCCAGGTGGCCATTTTCGCCGATGCCGAGGCAGCACAAGTCGATGGGCTGCGCCTGCAGGAGCCGGGCATAACGGGCGCATTCCTGCAGCGGCTCGAGACAGTCGCCGGC
This sequence comes from Verrucomicrobiota bacterium, assembly GCA_043740915.1. Lineage (GTDB taxonomy): Bacteria > Verrucomicrobiota > Verrucomicrobiia > Limisphaerales > JAYTXL01 > JAYTXL01. The sequence continues at coordinate 3,285 of JAYUBJ010000180.1, read as the reverse complement.
GAGATAATGGAACGCGCGCGGCTGCACCCTGCTCTCGACGCGCTCGCGCAGGTAGCGGCGGAAGCTCGCCGGATGCTGCGCGTCGATGCCGAGATATTCATCCATGTGAAAGAGCGTGACGCGGGACCAGTCCACGCCGCCGCGGGCGATCAAGGCCTCGAGGAACTGGAGTTGCGAATTGCCCGTGGCGAGGATCGCGGCCGCCGTGCCGGTGCTGGCGAGAGCGGTGTGCAATTGCTGCCGCGCGTCATGCGCGGCAGCGGCCACCAAGTCAGCGGGCTGGGCATAAACCCGGACGGCGAGGGCATCGACGGTGAAGGATTTGATCGGCAGGGCCATGCGGCTAGAGCGGCTCAATATTATTTTCTCGTGTTCGTATGGCGGCACAGGCTACGTATCTGGATATTCCAATGCAAGCCGTGGTTACGAGATTGAACTATGAGTGACGGGGAAATCTGCGCCCGGATTTACACGACCGGCCAGTCCGTGCGACTGCGCTGGCGTGATCGTAAAATCATCCGACTCGAGCCGGGGCCGGAGCCATTGGAAACGGAACAGTGGATCGCGCCGCCCTTGCTGGACCTGCAGATCAACGGCTACGGCGGGGTTGATTTTCAACGCGACGATCCGACCCTGAACAGTTTGCTGTCGGCGACCCGGCAATTGCGCCGGGACGGGTGCGGGAAATATTTACTGACGCTGATCACCGATGAATGGGGAGCATTGATGAAGCGGTTGCGCCAGTTCAAGCGCGTGCGGGACGAGTCGCTGGAGTTGCGGCGCGCGATCATTGGTTGGCATGTCGAGGGCCCTTTTCTTTCGCCTCAACCCGGCTTTTGCGGCGCGCATAATCCGGCGGTGATGGAGGATCCAAAGCCCGAGCACATCCGGGAATTGCGCGCCAGCACGGGCAGCGATCCCGTGCTGCTGACCCTGGCGCCGGAGCGCGCCGGAGCATTGGCCGCGATCACGCTGGCCGTGGCGCAAGGAATTACCATCAGCCTGGGGCACACGAATGCGCCGGCGGAAATACTGGCGGCGGCGGTGCATGCCGGCGCGACCGGTTTCACGCATCTGGGCAACGCGCTGCCGCAACAACTCGACCGGCATGACAATCTCCTCTGGCGCGTGCTCGACACGCCCGGCCTCACCGTGAGTTTAATTCCCGACACGATTCACGTTTCGCCGATGTTTTTCCGGCTCGTGCATCGCGTCCTGCCACCGGAACGGATTTATTACACGACCGATGCCATGGCCGCCGCCGGCGCGCCGCCGGGCCGTTACACCATCGGCCGTATGGAACTCGAAGTGGGGGCCGATCAAATCGTGCGGTTGCCGGGCAAGTCGAACCTCGCCGGATCGGCGTTGCGGCCGATCGATGGTGTTTTCCGTGCGGCGACGATGCTCGGCTGTTCGTGGCAGCGAACCTGGGATCATTTTGCAGGACAACCCGCGCGGCTGATGAAGCTAAGAAATGAACTGGTGGTGGGTGCGCCGGCTGATTTTTGCCTGTTAAGATTTTCCGAACAGCAACAACTCACCGGATTGAGTGTTCAACATGCAGGTGAAGTGCAGGAATAACTAATCGCCTTCGCGGCAACGCCAAGCCATCCATTCAAGGAGCAATGACCACGAGCAGCAATTCATCTCCCCGTGAAATCTTTCAGAAAATTGCCGCCAATATCGGTCAGGTGATGGCGGGTCAGGACGGGGCGATCCGCAAGCTCCTCACTGCCTTCGCCAGTGGCGGCCATGTGTTGTTGGAGGATTTTCCGGGCACCGGCAAGACCACGCTCGCCAAAGCCCTCGCCCGTTCGATTCACGCCGAGTTCAAGCGGATCCAGTTCACGCCCGATCTGCTGCCGTCGGATATTCTTGGCGTTTCGATTTTCAATCAGAAGGACCAGAGTTTTCAATTTCATCGCGGACCGATTTTCACGCACGTTCTCCTGGCCGACGAAATCAACCGCGCCTCGCCGCGCACGCAGTCGGCGTTGCTCGAAGCCATGGGCGAGGGGCAGGTGAGCGTGGAAGGCGAGCGCCGCGCCTTGAACGGTTTGTTCTTCGTCATCGCCACTCAAAACCCGGTGGAGTTTCGCGGCACGTATCCGCTCCCCGAGGCGCAAATGGATCGCTTCGCTTTGCAGTTCTCCTTGGGTTACGTCACCGCAGAGGCGGAAGTATCCATCCTCTCGGCGCAGGCCCGGGAGCATCCCATCGACCGCCTGACGGCCTGTGTGTCGCTCGAGGATGTGATGTTGCTCAAGCGCGCGGTGCAAGAAGTGCGCATCAGTGAAGAGTTGAAGCGCTATGTGGTCGATGTTGTGGCCGCGACGCGCACGGCGGACGGCGTGCAACTGGGCGCCAGCCCGCGCGCGTCGCTGGCCTTGATGAAAACGGCCCAGGCACTCGCGTTGTTTGATGGCGAGGAATTTGTCACCCCGGAACCCATCCAGGAACTGGCGGTGGCGGTCATCGCGCACCGCATGGTGATGGATCCCCAGGCGCGCTTTTCGGGCGTGACGGCGCGCGGCGTGGTTGAAACGGTGTTAAAGAAAGTGCCGGTGCCGGCTTGATCCACTTTCACCGACACCATGACGCCCGCCACGCCAACCGTTTCGTTGTTTCAGCGTTATATCCACCGGAACTACCGCTCTTATTCCGGCCTCAAATATTGGTTCCAACGCCGGATCACCAACGGGTTTTTGATTCTCCTGATCGCGCTGACGTTTTCCGCCGCGCTCGGCGTGGATACCAACCTGGCCATGGCCTACCAGGCGTTTTCCTTCCTGTTTTGTCTCCTGCTGGTGGCGATGATCGCCAGCCGGTTTTCACGCGCGCGTTTCACCGCGCAGCGCAGCCTGCCGAAATTAGGATCGGTGGGCGAACCGCTGACCTACCGCGTGGTGGTGCGGAATCAATCCGCCCGCCTCCAGCGCGATGTCTCCTTGCTCGAGGATCTGCCTGACCCGCGTCCCGGTCTCCGGCAATTTGTGGAAGCGCGTGAGCCGGGTGAGAGCAAACGGAACTGGTTCGACCGCACCTACGCCTTCTATCGCTGGACCTGGCTTGTGGCTTACAACAACCTCGCCGAGATCAAAGAACAGCCGCTGCCGCCGCTCCCGTCACAAGGCGCGGTGGAAATCCAGATGCAACTCTTGCCGTTGCGCCGCGGCGTTCTCCGTTTCCGTGGCCTGACCGTCGCGTGCCCGGAACCGTTCGGACTGTTTCGCGCGCTGGTGACAATTCCGCACCCGCAAACGCTCCTGATCCTTCCACGGCGTT
>JAYUBJ010000179.1:0-2170 GCA_043740915.1 Verrucomicrobiota bacterium | reverse complement strand
CACCATCGTTGAAGCGGTCAGCCAGATGGGGCGCCCGATCTTGTTCTCCAAAGCCATCTTGCTCACCGCCTTCATCCCGCTCTACACGCTGCAACGCGTCGAGGGAAAAATCTTCCGTCCGATGGCGCTGACCCTCACCTTCGCGCTCATTGTCGGCACCCTCCTCGCGTTCACCCTCGTGCCCGTGCTGGCCAGCTTCGCGATGAAAAATAAAACCTCCGAACACGAATCGTGGACGGTGCGGTGGCTGCTGCGGCTCTACCGCCCGGCGCTGGGCTGGGCGCTGGCGGCCCGTAAACGGGTGCTGACGCTAGCCGTGTTGAGCCTGGCCGTCGCCGGCGGGTTCCTCTATTTCATCGGCTCGGAATTCTTGCCGAAGCTGGACGAAGGCTCATTATGGGTGCGCGTGCTCTTGCCCCAGTCCATTTCCCCCTCCGAAGCCGCGCGACTCTCGCAGCAAGTCCGCGGCATCCTCGCCTCCTTTCCAGAGGTCAAAGCCGTGGTGAACCAACTCGGACGCCCCGATGACGGCACGGACGTCAACGGCTTCGACACTTCGGAATTTTACGTGGACTTAAATCCGCGTGACACCTGGACCACGGCACCCAACCGGGAGGCGTTGTCCGAAGCCATGAACCGCAAACTCGCGGAAATCCCCGGTCTGGATTACCAATTTAGCCAGGTGATTGAGGACAATGTGAACGAAGCCATCTCCGGCATCAAAGGCGAACTGGGCATCAAAATCTTCGGCGAAGACCCGCTGAAACTGCAATCGCTCGCCGACCAAATCGCCGAGATCATCAAGAAGGTCCCGGGAACGGCGGACGTGGGCACCGAGCAATTACTGGGCCAGCCCCAGGTGCAGATCACCGTGGATCGCGCCGCCATCGCCCGGGCCGGCCTGTCCGTATCCGACGTGCAGTCGGTCGTGGAGACCGCGCTGGGCGGGGCCACCGCGACTCAGGTGCTCGAAGGCGAACGCAGCTTTGACCTGGTGGTGAAACTTAGCCCGCGCTCGGTTTCCGATTTGGAGTCCATCCGCCAGATTCCCGTCTTCGGCTCCAACGGTGAGCGGCTCACCCTTGGGGCGGTGACGACCGTCGAAGTCCGCCCCGGTTTTGCGCGGATTTATCGCGAAGAAAACTCCCGTCGCATCGCAGTCAAGCTCTCCGTGCGTGGGCGCGACCTTGGCTCGCTGGTGGCCGAGGCCAAACAGCAGGTGGCTTCCAAGGTTTCCCTGCCCACCGGTTACCAATTGATGTGGACCGGCTCGTTTGAAAACCAGCAGCGTGCCGTCAAACGCCTTTCCGTCATCGTGCCCATCACCTTGATCGCGATTTATTTCCTGCTCTTCATGGCGTTTGATTCGGGCAAGCTGGCGACCCTCATTCTCCTAAACGTGCCGTTTGCCGCCGTCGGTGGGATTGTCGCCCTGCCGCTGGCGGGTTTAACTTTGTCGGTTTCGGCGCTGGTGGGCTTCATCGCTCTCTTCGGTGTTTCGGTACAAAACGGCGTGCTGCTGGTGGAGCGGATTCGCGAACTGCGCCGCACGGGGCGCGCCATGGCGGACGCAATTCTCGAAGGCGCCCTCTCCCGCGTGAGACCAGTCGTGATGACGGCCGCCATGGCCGCGCTCGGTTTGCTTCCCGCAGCCCTTTCGCACGCAGTTGGGGCGGAAACTTCGCGCCCGTTCGCCGTGGTCATTATTGGCGGCCTGGTCACCGCGACCCTGTTGACGCTCTTCATCGTGCCCATTCTTTACCCACTGTTCGAAGACGAGCGGACGGATTCCTAGCCTGTTCGCCAAAACTCATTTCCGGATTGCGCACGGAAGCGGTTTCTCACCCCCGCGCGGCGCTTGCGCAGTGGCTTCAATCGCGGCTACAATACGCGGCGAGAAAGTGGACAAGCCACCCCTGTTCCGATAGCGTCCCGCCTACGCGGGTGTAGGGTAGTTTTTCACTGCGCGACCGGATGCCCGACGATGGAGAACGGCGAAAGCTCGCCATTGCGGAATTGAGAAGCGCGCTGAGGTAAGCACCGGTTCAACGCAGCATCGCCAGCTTGGTTTCTAATTATGATTAGGCGCGTGGTTCACTTTGCGCTGCACCAGCCGTTGTTCATGGTGCTGCTCACCGTTCTGTTCATCGCCGGCGGCGGGGTGGCGTTC
>JAYUBJ010000178.1:0-7294 GCA_043740915.1 Verrucomicrobiota bacterium | reverse complement strand
TTGTGCCCGCGCTCGCAGCACCCCGTTTGACACAACCCCATTGGAGTTGGAAAAACAACTCGACCACCAACCCAGGGTAGCTCGTGCCGCGCAACCCTTGGGCTACCCCGCCACAGCCCCGTTGGGGCTGCACAAAACTGAGATGCGCGCCGCAAAAGCCATCCCTCGCCGCCAAATGAAAGCGGGCGGCCATTGCTGGTCGCCCGGGGGGTGAATTCCAAATTTGAAATTCGAAATCGCTAAGCCTACGCCGCGGCGGTTTTGGTCTTCAGCGCGTTCTGGGCGAGCTTGACGAGTTCACCAAAAGCGGCCGCGTCGGTCGCGGCGAGATCGGCGAGCACCTTGCGGTCGAGCAGGCACTGGGCGGCTTTCAAGCCCTCCATGAAGCGGCTGTAAGTAATGCCGGCGGCGCGGGCGGCGGCGTTGATGCGGACCTGCCAGAGCGCGCGGTAAGTACGCTTCTTCGCCTTGCGATCGCGGAAGGCGTATTGACGGCCGTGGTCGAGCGCGTCGGCGGCGTAACGGTAAAGTTTGGAACGGCGCAACCGGAAGCCTTTGGCGGCTTTGATGGTGCGGATACGGCGTTTGCGGGAAGCGGGGGCGTTGGTAACACGCATGGTTCGTTAAATCGTTGAGGGTTGGAAATGTTACGGCGGTGGCAAGCGGCTTCAGTGGCTGAAGGGCAGGTTCTGCGTGATGCGATACGTATCGGTTTTATCCACCTGTTTCGAGGTGCCGAGACTGCGGCGGCGTTTCGCGTTTTTGGTCGCGAGCAAGTGGCGCTTGCCGGCGCGCATCCGCATGACTTTGCCGGTGCCGGTGATCTTGAACCGCTTGGCCACTGCTTTTCTGGTTTTGATGCCTTTGGGGCGACGCATAAATATATCTTTCGCTTAAAAAAGAGCGCGCAATATAGGGGCCGACTTGTGGCGAAGCAAGTGTTATTTCGGAGTTGTTGTTTTGTCCCGGCAGCGATTCCCAGCCGGGCGAAGCAAAGTATCCCTGTCCGGACTATCGTCCTTCCCGCACGCGATAGAAGCGGATTTTGTCCGGGACGTTCGAGTCGGTGAAGGGGAACGAACCGTAGTTCGTGCTTATCGAAGACCACACTGTGCCCGAGGACAGCAAGTTGGTGGTGTAGTCCAGCACGTAGCCGCGATTGTCCTCCCCATCGACGTTGAACTGAAATTGATTGATGGAGAACGGCCCGGTGAGACGCATTTTGGGTCGAAATAAAGTTCCGTTGGCGACCATCTTAAATTGCGTCGCCTTAAAGTAAGTCTCGAAGCCCGTGACTCCCGGATAGCTCGTCGTGTCGTAGTTGCCCTCGGCAAAAATCAGGGTCGCCTGGTAAGTCCGCCCCGGCTTCAGCGTTTCGGCGGGAATTGTCACCGAAGTGCTCGTCCCGTTGAGGATACCAGCCTGACCCAATTGTGGCGTTTTGAACACGGTATCGCCCGAATTCAACTCCGAAATTTCCAAACTGACAAAATCATTCGTCGTGCCACCCAGAGAATTCCACGTCAACGTGAAGTTGGTGCAGGAATTGATCGCTTGCGCCGCTGCGAAATTGCTGATTCGCGGGGTGGTAGATGGATACGCACCGCCTGTCACCGGGAGCAAGATGGTCTTCGTGCCATCGTGAACCGTATTAATCGTCATCGTGTAGGTGCCATCAGGCCACGCAGCGTTCAACGTCGCCAGGTCCGCATACGACCCCTTTAAGCCGAAGCCATTGTTGGGATCCAGTGGCAGGGTTGCGCCAGCACTGGGTAATTGCAAGGTGGCGCTGGACACCTGGCCGGTGCCGCCGGTTTTCATGCCCGCGTTGAAAACGAAGTTGCTCAACACCAGCGGGCCAGCAGCATTGGTCTGGTTGAATAGTTGCCCCTTGGCGAGGAGGTACCGCTCCACATCCAGTGTGCGAGCCGCGTACTTCGTTTGCTTAGCGTAAGCCGCGAAACCGGCGACACCAGGATACGTTGCGACATCCGTGCTGCTGAAGCGTGCGTAGATCAACTTGAGGGTAAGATTTGTGTTGCCGGGGGTGAGCGTGCCCGCTGGAACCGTCACCGACGTCGCGGTCCCGTTCAAAGCACCCGACTGTAGTGGCTGGCCAGTCTTGAATACCCCGTCGCTGTTGTTGTTAGTGCTGCTACTGTCCTTGATTTGAAACTGGATGTAGTCATTCACGGTGCCACCGATGAATGGATCCCAGGTAAAAGTATAATCCACGCCCGCGTTGATGGGGGCGGTGCTGAAGTTATTGCTGATGCGCGGAGTGTTGGCTGGGTAATTGTCGGGGGTTAATGAGAGCGGGATGTTGCTCTTCGTGCCATCGTGAACCGTGTTGATCGTCATGGTGTAGGAACCGTTCGGATACGCTGCGTTGAGTAGCGTGCTCGTGTTCAGGTTGGTGCCGTCCCGGTATTGAAAATCGTTCGTGGAGGGCAATGACAGAGGGCCACTGAACGTCCCGCCGCCGGGCACAACAACCGATGCACTCGATACACTGCCGGTTCCAAAATCCGAATTCACGTTTACGCTGAATTGAAACCCTTGGGACGCGGGTGGCGTCGTGTTATCGATTTGTTTAAACTGCTGCGCCTTGATAACGAGGAAACTCTGCACATCCACGGTGCTTATGCTGAACGAGGTTTGTCGGAAATAGGCGCCAATGCCGGGTACGCCGGGATAGCTGCTGGCATTCAAATTACCTCGGGCAAAGAATAGCGTTACATTCGCATAGGTTTGGCCCGCCATGAGTGCGTATTTGGGAATCATCACCGAGGTCTTGGTCCCGTCCAAGTGACCGGATTCGGCGAAACCTGGCGACTGAAAAATACTGTTGCCATTGCCATCTCCAATCATCAGTTGAACGAAATCATTCGTCGTTCCCCCGTTCCAAGCAATCCACGTCAGAGTGAAATCTGAATCGGCGTTGATTGATTGCGCCGCTGTCCAGTTGCTCACCTGCGGATCCGGAATCCCCGAGTCACTGGCGACGCCCACGGTCAGGGCGCCGGTCTTGGTTCCATCGCTCACCGTATTGAGGGTCATCGTGAAAGTGCCGTCCGGGTAAGCCGTGTCCCGCGTCCCGAAATCGGCGAACGCAGCTTGAAAGCCGTAACCATTCGTCGCCGGCAGCGAGATTATGTTTGTTCCAAACTGAACCGTGGCGCTGTTCAGGCCCTGCTTGGCGCACAAATCCGCGAAGAGTTGAACCTGGAAAGGATTGCCGCTGGAAAGCGTGGGGGCGGCCGCGCTCATTTGCGTCAGGCTCTTGCCCTTGATCACACCGTATAATCGGACATCGTTTGCGCGCGCCCCACTGGCGAAAGCCAGCAACACCGCCAGGCTGAAGAGGCTAAAAATCGACCGCGACAGTTTTGAAAACATTTTCATAAGTCTTTATTTTTACGTATTTACTCGTCCCGTCGGTCCGGCGAAAGCACGTCAGACCGAAGACGCGGCAAGGAGCGTTAGTCTCGAAAGGGCGAAAATACAAGCGCTTTGTCCAAAAACATTCTCTCCGGTCGCGATGTCAACGTCCGTTCCGCGTGCCTTTCCAGCACGGGCGCATCTTCGTTTCTTGCAGCGGTTACTCCACCGGCAACTTCCACCGGCCCAGCAGCGAAAGGTCGTCCACGAGAAACTCGCGCGGGCCGTCGCCCAGAAACTCGAGGGTGAAAAAATCGAGGTCGCCGAGCGGAAATTTCGGCAAGGCACTAAAGGGCAGATCGACGCGTTGCCATTGATCGCGCAGCACCGTGGTTTGCGGAAAGACGGCGATGGTCTGGTTCGTGCCATACGCGTTGGCGAGCAGGGTGAACCGGACTTGGCCGCCGCCTTTTTTGGCCCGCAGCCACAAGCGCAGTCCCGTGGCAACCTCCTGCTCGACCTGCCAGCCGCGCACCCTCGTGGTGCCAATGGTGACGGAGTGTTGCCCGGCCAGCAAGGGCACGGCGAGCGCCGCATGGCCGTTTTTGGCGAGGGGATCGGTGGCCAGCGACAGCGGGGCGGGCACGTTGGCGATGAGACGCCAGCCTTCCGTGCCGAGCTCAAAGCCCTCCCGGAAGGGCCAAAAAATCTGGCTCGGTTCTTCCAACCCGGCGGCGCGCGGACGGCAAACGCGCATGCGGGAGACATTGGTGGCAGTAGTCCTGGCTGCCTGCACAAAATACACGAGGGGGACGTCGATGTTTTCGATGGGGACGGTGGCGTCCCACTGGGTGCCGCGCAGGCGCATGGGATAAGCACGCCAGTCGCGCACAGGCCAGTGGCCGGGTTCATCGGCGCTGGCATAAGCGATGACGACAGTATTGGAAGCGAGCGCCGGATTTTGCCAGGAGAGTTTCAATTTTCCCGCGATGGCTTCGGCTTGCAGGGTTTCAAAACCGGTGGCACGCAGCGTGTTCGTCGCGACGCGCGGCGGGAACTGGACGAAGTTGGTGAGCCACTGATCGGCGGGCGGCCCGGGAGACACGGCCGGCGTGCGGGGTGTGGCGACGGCCCACGCGAGGCCGAGCAGAAGCCAGAAAAAGACGCGGTTTTTCACGGCAGGCGCGCAGCAGGCGGCATTACTTATCGACTTTGTTCTTGCGGGTGCCGCCTTTGCCGCCGCCGGCAGTCAAAATAGTGCCGGTCAAAACTCCGATGGCGAAAAAGGCGAAATACATTATGGCTGCGGGCTGGGTCAGCGGTTTTGGCAAAATTGGCGGCAGGGCCACTTTGACTGAGTCACGATTGTTCATGCCCATGAGCACGAGCAGGAGCAGGATGGCGATCAGAAAGATCGTTTTGCAAAGGAGCTTGGCATTCATGAAAATTTACACTCAATAAGCGTAGGCGGTGTGGGTCCCGGCGAAACCGGACAAGGAATGCTCGCCGTGGGGCGTGACCGGGCTGAAGTTTTTCAAATGCGCGGCGGCGGCGGCGCTCAAGACGCAGCGTTGGCCGATCGAGCCGGCCACCTTTTCGAGGCGGAAAACGAAGTTCACTTCAGGACCGATCAGCGCGTCCTCGCCTTCGGAGAGGGAGTTGTCCACCGTGACCGAGCCGACGTGAATCACGAGCCGGAAGGGAAGCGTGTTCTCGGCTTGCACCTTTTTCAATTCGGCGAGGGTGCGCGCAATCACTTCGGCTCCGGTATTCGGGGTTGGCCAATAGGCCAGAAAACCATCGCCCAAATATTTATTAATTTCGCCGCCTTCTTTTTCGATGACCTCTTTACAGGTGGCGATCCAGCGGCCCACGAGTTTGGCCAGTTGGTCGCCGGGCATCGTCTGGCTGAGGGGCGTGAACTTCTCGATATCGGCGATGAGCAACCAGAGGTCGGCGGTGCGGGACGCCTTGATCGTCATGTAACTGGTCGTTTCGACGGGGTGCTGGGCGGCGGAGGGATCGGGCGCGGTTTGCCGGTAAACGAAACGGTTCGGGCCGATCTCCAGTTTGTCCTGATCTTTCAAGGCCACCGGTTGTTTGACGCGGCGGCCATTGAGCAGGATGCCGTTGCTGCTGCCCAGATCGACGACCCAATGTTCGCCCTTGCCCTGGGTGTGGATCATGGCGTGGCGGCGGGAGACTTGGTTACCGGGGAGGACGACGGTGTTGGCGGAGTCGCGGCCGAAGGAACAAGTCCCCTGGACGGGCAGGCGGTCACCGGCTTCAGTTTCAAGCCAAGCGTTCATGGCGGCATTCTAAACATACGGATTATTTTTGCAACCAGACATCCGAGCAGCGCTGGCGATGGGGCGGTAGGATGCCTCACGTCACGATTTCCGTACGGTAGCTCACCTCGCCCAGCTGAAGGATCAGCCCGTTCATCAACGGGACAATTTCATTGGCGTTGAGGACCTGAGAGTTGACGCTCACCGCCTGGTTGGCCGCGCGGTTTTCCAGCCAGAAGCAACCGCGGTAATGATGGAAGCGGCCCTGGATTTCCGCCAACCCCGGCACCGGAAGCACAATGCAATTGGAGCGGCTCGTGCCGAAAGCGGCGTCAGTGAGCAACCACGCCGCGTCGTGATGGGCGAGTTCGGTGTTGATGGGGCAAAAGCGGACCGCGCCGCGCGCCAGCTTCGGCGGGACGTCGGGACCGGCCCACAAGCTGAGGTTGCGAATTTCCAGATCGCCGGTGTAGGCGGAGGCCACGGGGAGGACATCCAGCACGTATTCGCCGCACAAGGCCAGGGGAGCGCGGCGGTTGAGCGGTTCGCCGCGCTCCGGCGAGAGTGCCTGGCCATCGAACGTGGAGCCGCCATAACTCCCCGCGTCGCGGAGCGTGGGGATTTTGTCCCGGCACTCGGCGAGCACATGCACCTGGCTGAGGTGCCGGGTCTTTTCATCATTGGTTTTGGAGCGGGGCCAGAACCAGGTGATGAAATCCGCCTCGGACCGGTTGCGGCCGATCTTGAATTGCGGGCGCGCCACCAAATGCAACGCGCGCGCCTTGGCGGGATCCGTGGGGGTGAGTTTGAGCACGGCGCCACTCTGCACGTAACCGAGGAACAGCCGGTGAATGATGAGCTGCCGCGACTGTTGCTCGGTCGAATAATTCACCGCCGCCAGGCTGATCTGATAATCGAGCGACAAGCTCAACGGCTGGTATTCCTCCGGCAGTTTATGCCGCAGCAGTTCGTCGAGATTCGCCGCCCTGACGGCCACCGGATCGCCGACCGTGCTGGCTTCCGTGGACGATTTAGTGTCGTGATTGGTCAGCAGGCCGTGCCAGTCAATGGGCTGGGCGGGGTCGGACGGCGCGGCGTTGAGCGACAGCGGCCGCGCGCCAATCAATCCCTTGTGCTGGCCGGCGACCGTTAGTTTCACCGAGCATTGCAGTACGAAACTGCCCGCGCGCGCCGGCTCCAACGGCAGTTGCAGTCGGACCAGCCGCCCCGGCGAAAGTTGTTCGATCCGCTCTGACACGGGTTGCCCCAATCCTCGTGATTCGAGCAGGAGATCGACATGCTCAAGGGTGTCCTCGGTCAGATTTTTAATTTTGGCGAACAGGATGGTGGGGTGCCCGGCGACGAGCACGTGCGGGAAGTAGAAGGTCAAACTCACCAGGGCGTCGTGGGCGACCCGGGAGGAGTAATAGGTCGTCGTCAGTTTAACCGTATCGCGCTCGAACACCGCTTCGCGCGTCGCTTTGCCGGAAAGCTCAGTACCGGCCGTGCTGGCCGGCGGCGGCGTGGGCGGCACGGCGGCATGCGTGGTGGGCGGTTCGCAGGCGGCGGCTTCCTCATGCAACGGCATGCCACAGGCGCGGCAGGCGTCATCGGCGGAGGAATTG
>JAYUBJ010000177.1:0-7297 GCA_043740915.1 Verrucomicrobiota bacterium | reverse complement strand
TTCGGCACGAGCGAGATCAAGGAACTTTTTTAGCCGCCGACTCCGATGCGATTCAAATCCGTTCGTTCAAGTTGGACTTCCTCCCGAAGGATCCAGTTTTTTCTGTTGGTTCTGATCAGCGCGTTTTTCGTGCCGGCGGCTCTCGCGGGGGAATCACTCACGGTCATCCCCGCCAACTTCACGCTCGACGGCACGGCCGCGCGCCAGCAACTGCTGCTCGAACGCGTCGAGGGCAAACAGTTCATCGGCCAGATCACCGAGGATGTCACTTACACTTCGAGCAACCCAAAAGTAGTTGAGATCGTCGAGGGCGCGGCCGTCCCCGTCGGCAACGGGACCGCCACGCTCACCGCGCGCAATGGGAAGCGGACGGCCAAGACGCAAGTTACCGTGGTGAACCTGGACAAACCATTCGAGTGGAGTTTCCGCAACCATGTGCAACCGGTGTTGGCGAAGGCCGGGTGCAGTTCCGGCGCGTGCCACGGCGCCGCGGCCGGCCAGGGCGGATTCAAGCTCTCGCTCCGGGGTTATGACAACGACGGCGATTTCCGCGCGATCACCCGTCAGGCGCTGGGCCGGCGGATTGTGCCGGTGGATCCGGGCCGCAGTTTGTTGCTGCTCAAGCCGACGGTGGCCCTCCCGCACAAGGGCGGCGAACGTTTTGCAACTGATTCGCTGGAGTATCGCGTGTTATCGCAATGGATCGCGGCGGGAACGCCTGGCCCCAAGGCGGAGGAGCCGCGCATTCATCACCTCGAGTTTCTGCCGGCCAACGTGATCCTCAAACCTGGCGTCACCCAGCAACTCATCGTCCGCGCCCATTTCTCGGACGGCCAGGTGCAGGATGTCACGCGCTGGGTGAAATACACCGACGCCAACGCCGCGGTCACGCAGGTGAACGACACCGGCAACGTGAAAGTGCTGGGCCACGGCGAAGGCGCCATCACCGCGTGGTATTTGAGCCGCATCGCGATTGCCACCATTAGCGTGCCGTACGAGAACAAGGTTAAACCCGCGGTTTTTGCCAAGGCGAAAAAGCGGAATTTCATCGACGAACTGGTGCTGGAAAAACTCCGGGACCTGAACCTTCCGCCATCGCCGTCGGCCAATGACGGTGAGTTTATCCGCCGCGCGTTCGTGGATACCATCGGCATGTTGCCCAGCGTCCCGGAAACGCGGGAATTCCTGGCGAGCAAATCGCCAAAAAAACGGGATGAACTCATCGAGTTGTTGTTGAACCGCCCGGAGTTCGTCGATTACTGGAGCTACAAATGGTCTGATCTCCTGTTGGTCAACAGCGAGCGACTCCGCCCGCCCGCCATGTGGTCCTACTACAATTGGATCCGCAACAATGTCGCCGCCAACACGCCGTGGGATCAATTTGCGCGCAAACTCGTCACCGCCCAGGGCAGCACGCTCGAAAATGGCGCGGCGAATTTCTTCGTGCTGCACGAGGACCCGTCGAACATGGCGGAAACAACATCGGTCGCCTTTCTGGGGATGTCGGTCAATTGCGCCAAGTGCCACAATCACCCGATGGAAAAGTGGACGAACGATGAGTACTTCGGATTCGCCAACCTGTTCGCCCGGGTCCGCGCCAAGAGCGGCGCCGCGGATGGTGACCGGATCATTTTCGCCGCCGCCCAGGGCGACCTTGTGCAACCCTTGCGCGGAAAGCCACAAGCGCCGCGTCCGCTTGATGGGAAGGCGCTGTCGCTGGAAGACCCCGGCGACCGCCGTGAAGCGCTCGCCGACTGGCTTACGTCGCGGGACAATCCCTATTTCACCCGTGCCATCGTGAACCGGATCTGGGCGAACTTTCTCGGCGTCGGGCTCGTGGTAAATGTGGATGATCTGCGCGTCACCAATCCCGCCAGCAACGAAAAACTTCTTTCCGCCGCCGCGAAATATTTGGCGGACCACAACTTCGATCTCAAGGCGCTAATGCGGGCGATTCTCCAATCCGAAACCTATCAGCGCTCGAGCCAGGCCCTGCCGGAGAACGCGGCAGATCGACGGTTTTATTCGCACTTCTACCCGCGCCGCATGATGGCCGAAGTGTTGCTGGACGCGGTGTCGCAAGTCACTGCGGTGCCCACGGAATTCGCCACTGATCTGCGCAACGCCAACCAGGGTCTCGGTTCGAAATACCCCGCCGGTTTCCGCGCCCTGCAACTGCCGGACACCAAAATTAGTTCCTATTTTCTGAAAGCTTTCGGCCGCTCGCCGCGCGAAGTGACCTGTGAATGCGAACGCTCCGCCGAACCGAGCATGGCGCAGGCGCTGCACCTCGCCAACGGAGACACGGTTAACCAGAAGCTGTCGGCCAAGGGCAACCGCCTTGAAAAATGGCTGGCCGACAAGCTGACTCCGGCGCAGATGATCGAGGAAGCCTCCCTGGGCGCGTTGTCCCGTTATCCAACCGCCACCGAGAAGGAACAGATTCTGAAGATTCTGGGCGGAGTGAATGAAACGGAGAAACGAGCCGCCCTTGAAGACGTGGTGTGGGCGATGATCAGCAGCCGGGAGTTTTTGTTTAATCATTGAAGAATCCTTTGCAATTTCGAATGGCTCCGAATTTCAGCCGGGCTTTCCGCCCCATTCCAGCCCTCCACGAGCCGCGCCAAACCGCAAATCGCGCCCCGATCCCGGACCGCGAGTTGTCTCAACTCGCAGCGCGGGTACGAACCAAGGCGGCTTGGATAAATTTCAACGCGGATTTGTTAGCGGCGCGCGGCGGTTTGGGACAAACCGCGGTCCAAAAGCTGGAGCGCCGAGCATCGCTCGGCCTGGTCGCCTGCCTGACGGCTCTCATTTTGCCGATGGCGGCCGCCGCTGAACCCGCCGCCAAACCGGACTACGCCGCCGTCGAGGCCGTCTTCGCCAAACACTGCCTCGACTGTCACGCGGCGCAGGATCCAGAAAAAGGTCTGGCATTGGAAAGCTTCGCGAGGCTGTTCAAGGGTGGTGAAAGCGGTGTCCCCATCGTCCCCGGCAAAAGCGCTGACAGCTTGCTCGTAAAATTTCTCGAAGGCCGCGCCGGCAAGGAAGGCAAAAACCAGTTCATGCCACCGGGCAAGCGGAAGAAACTGGAGCCGGCGGAACTTGCGCTGATCAAGGCCTGGATCGACAGCGGCGCCGTGCCACCCAAGGATCCGACGAAGGCCATTGCTCGTGAAATAGTGGTGCCAAAAATCATCACCACCGTGGCGCCGCGCCGGGCGATCCACGCAATCGCGCACGCACCCGGCCCGAAGCTCATCGCCGTGGCGTTTTACGGCGAAGTGGAATTGCGCTCGGCGGAATCCCATGCGCTCGTCCACCGGCTCGCCGGCCAGCGCGGACACGTGAACTCGCTGGCGTTTTCCGCCGACGGCACGCAATTGGCGACCGCCGCGGGCGAGCCGGGATTGTTTGGCGAGGTGAAACTTTGGAATGTGGCGGATGGCCAATTGATCCGCACGTTCACCGGTCACAAGGATGCGCTCTACGCTGTAGCCATTTCGCCCAATGGAACAATTTTGGCGACTGGCAGTTACGACCAGAAGATCAAGCTCTGGAACATTACCACTGGTGAGGAACTGCGCACGCTCTCGGCACATAACGGCGCCATCTTCAGCCTCGCCTTTCGCGCCGACGGCAAAGTGCTGGCCAGCGCCAGCGGGGATCGCACGGTGAAGTTGTGGGATGTGGCCAGCGGCAAACGGCTCGACACGCTTTCCCAATCCTTGAAGGAACTTTACGCGGTGGCGTTCAGTCCCGACGGCCAGCGGCTTTATGCCGGGGGCGTGGACAGTCGGATTCGCGAGTGGCAGATCAGCGCGACGGCGGCCGAGGGCACGAACCCGATTCTGGAATCCCGCTTTGCCCATGAAGGACCGATTCTGAACCTCGTGTTCTCTTCCGACGGAAAGACACTGCTTTCCTCCGCTGAAGATCGCACCGTGAAATTGTGGAATGCGGCCACGCTGACTGAGCGGCTGCTGCTGGAGGCGCAGCCCGATCAGGTGCCGGCGCTGGCATTCGCGGCGGACAACCGGACCGTGGTGGTGGGGCGGTTGGACGGCACCCTGGGTTATTACGACGCGGTCTCCGGCAAAGCGATCAAATCAATTTCCAAGCTTTGAGCTTTTTGATTATGAAAATTAATCGCCTTCTGTGGTGCGCCGCGACGAGCGTGTTCGTTTGCTCCAGCGCGGGAGCAGCGGAACCGGCCAAGCCACCGGTCAAGCCCGTGATCACCTCGGTGGAGCCGCGCGGCGTGCAGCGCGGCGTTGAGACCAAAATCAAATTGATCGGGACCGGTTTGGACGCACTGACCAATGTGACGTTTCAAGTGGCGCAATTGAAAGGGCAGATCCTGCCGGACGCGTGCACCAACGAGGTTTGGATCAAGGTGATGGCAGCGGCGGACTTGGCGCGCGGCAGTTATGAGGTTTCCGTGAAGAATGCGGCGGGCGAAAGCGGTAAATTGAAATTGCACCTGGATGACTTGCCGCAAATTCCTGAAACCAAGCCCGCCCACACCTTGGTCACGCGCAGCACGGAATCGTTGCCCGTGAGCTTCTGGGGGACCCTCGAAACGGCCGGCAACGTCGATCAATTTGAATTTCCAGCCAAGGCGGGCGAGACGCTCGTGTTCGACCTCTCGGCGGACAGTCTAGGATCGAAAGCCAAGAACACCGTCCTCACCCTCACGGATACGCGGGGTGCGGTGCTGGCCAACAACAACGGCTTCGATGGGGGCGCAGACCCCCTGCTCGCCTATACATTTCCCTCATCCGGACTCTATCGCATCCACGTGAGTGATGCGATGGCGGCGGCGTCCAAGGAACATTTTTATCGTTTGTCGATTGGGTCGTTTCCTTATGTCACCGGCACTTTTCCATTGAGCGTGCCAATGAATGCGGAATCTTCGGTGGAGTTGGCGGGCTACAATCTGCCCGCCGGAACCCATGTGCAAGTGAAGGCCGGCGCTGCCGGTGAACTGCCCGTGCCGATCGACGCCAACAAATTCCGCAGCCGCAGCGCGTTCAAAGTGTTGGTCAGCGAGGGCACGGAGTTGGTCGAAGTCGAACCGAATGACACTCCCGAAACCGCCACGCCGATTCGCGTGCCCGGCGCAGTCAACGGACGCATCTGGAATCGGACCGCCCCGGCCGGCAAGAGCAATGCACCTCTGCACGCGGATACGGATTTGTTCCGCTTTGAAGCCAAGGCTGGCCAGTCGTGGATCATCGAGACCATGGCGGCGCGGCGCGGGTCACCGATCGACACGAAGATCGAGGTGTTGCATGCGGACGGGCAACCGGTGCAGCGCCTGTTGTTGCAGGCCACGCGCGATTCCTTCATCACGTTCCGCGGCATTGATTCAAACAGCGCCGACGCGCGCCTGCAGAATTGGGAGGAAATGGAATTGAATCAGTTCGCGTATTTTCAGGGCGAAATCTGCAAACTGTTCCGCGCGCCGCAGGGGCCGGACTCCGGTTTCAATTTCTACACGATGGCCGGCAAACGCCGCGCTTTCTTCGACACCAGCGCCACGGCGCACGCGAACGACGAACCGTGTTACATCGTGGAACTCCATCCGCCGGGTGCCAAGCTCGTGGCCAACGGTCTGCCGGTGTTTCCGCTGTATTACGCCAATGATGACGATGGCGAACGCAAGCTCGGTTCCGATTCGAAACTGCAGTTCACCGCGCCGAAGGATGGCTCGTATCTAATCCGGGTCACCGACACGCGCGGTTTCGGCGGCGACCGTTTTGCCTACCGGCTGGTGGTGCGAGATGTGCGGCCGGACTTTCAGGTGACCTTGGGCGGCGCGAATCCCGAGGTGAACGCGGGCAGTGGCAAAAGTTTTTCCGTGAGCACCGAACGCATCGATGGCTACGACGGGGAAATTATCGTGGAGATCAGCGGTCTGCCGCCGGGATTTTCCGTGTCTGCTCCGCTAATAATCCAGGCCGGGCATGACTCTGCCAGCGGCACGATCAACGCCGCCGCGGATGCGCCGCGGCCAATCGAGGCCAACTGGTCGCACACCAAGGTGCGCGCCCACGCCCTGGTGAATGGCCAGATGGTGACCAAGGACGTAAACAATCTCGGACGGATCAAACTCCTGGAGAAACCCAAACTCTTCGTAGCCCTTGAACCGGAACCGGGATCGACTTCGGCTGCGCCGGCAACTGGCCAACCGCTGGAAATCACGATTGCGCCCGGCCAGATGATTCCCGCGCGACTGAAGGTCCGGCGCAACGGCCACGACGATTTGATCACCTTCAACGTGGACAACCTCCCGCACGGTGTGATCGTGGACAACATCGGCCTGAATGGCGTGTTGATTCCGAAAGGGGGAAACGAGCGCCAGATATTCCTGAGCGCCGCGCGCTGGGTGCCCGAAACCGACCGCCTCTGCTATGCGGTGGAGAATCAAGTCGGACGGCAAACCTCGCTCCCCGTCCTGATCAAAGTGCGCAAGCCCACTGCGCCGATCCCTTAGCGCCAGTTTTGGACCTGCTTCTTCGGACCGCGGTTTGTCCCCAAACCGCAGCGCGTCGCCAACCAACCAGCGCGGGAATTTGCTGGAGCGTCTCTGCTCCTCCACGCGCTGCGAGTTGGGACAACTCGCGGTCCGGTTGAGAGGCTTGATTCGCGACTTTTTGCAAGCCAAGGATCCGGAGGTTCTTGAGGCACTCACGCGCGCTCTCCCTCACCCCGCCCTTTCCATGAACCGGAACGCCGATCTCCTGATCGGCCTGTTTTGAGTATCAATGGGGGGGCCGATCGGGTGATCGGCGCTCCAAGGATCAGGGACGCAATTCGCGAACGCGGTTAAACTTCAGATTCCGGCCCTAAGCAATGCGTCAAGCCGGCTTGGGTTTGCCAACGGGCAAGGGCTTGTGCGGCGGCGACGGAGGGGGGGCACCACCGCTCTTGACGGCGTGGAAGCTTTTCCAATAACGGTTTGGCAGCAGTCCCAAACCGATGATGAACACCTGGCTGGCCACAAATGCCATCAGCCACGGAAACGCTTCGTCCATGAAGCCGTAGCTATGCAGGCCGATGCCGAGCATGTTCACGCCGAACCAGGAAAAACTCGTCACAATGTTGCCAAAAATGGCCATGTTCATCAGCCCGCGTTCGCGGATCATGCCACCCCAGCGGGCGTGCAGGATGGTCGCGTTCCAGAGGACGATGATCAACGCGCCGTTTTCCTTGGGATCCCAGCCCCAGAAACGGCCCCAGGATTGGTCGGCCCAGATGCCGCCGAGCACGGTCCCGACAAAACTAAAGAGAG
>JAYUBJ010000176.1:0-7299 GCA_043740915.1 Verrucomicrobiota bacterium | reverse complement strand
AAGCGCCCGCACCCAGATCGACTCGAACTCCCATCTCAAGCCCATCAGAACTCCGAAAAGAATGCAGCCACATAGGAACCTTGCGATTTTTGCGGGCGTAACTCTCGGTGCTTCTGGCTTTGGGTCTTTCAAGGCTGCAACCTACACCTCGCGGCTCCGACGGCAAGGGGAATCGCCCCTTCGCGCCGCACCTGGTGATTTCAAATCGTCCCGCACCGCGGCAAGGATTAAAGTTGCGGCTGCCCGCTGCGTTCGTGGTCGCAACCCCGTTGGGGTTGGCCAGAGATTGCTCCGTCTTTCCCAGGCTAGCTCGTGCCTCGCAACCCTTGGGCTGGAGGCCACAATCCCGTTGGGATAACCGAATCACGCCCCGACTTGTGGGTAATGTTCAGGCCATCCGGCCAGGCGCTGCGACCCCTCCCGGGGTCGCGCCCCTTTCCTGAACGCTTCCGGGGGTGTCGCTCTCCGATTCGCTCAACCCAGGCTAATGGCTGGCAACCTTTCAGGTTGGCTCAGTTCTTGGTGCCGGCATCAAACTTGGAAGTACCCAAACCCAACGCGTTTGCATCATGCAAACGGCGCAAACGGTATTTGACGCGTACGTGATCCTTGCATAGCTTGAATCCCTTCGTGGTCGAACAAAAGCGAAGAACAAAGTGCGCGATTCAAAACTCCCGGTAAATTTGTCGCCGTCGGTGGTGCGTGGTTTGTTTGCTTTGGCGTTGGTGGCTCTTCTGCTCGTAAGTCTCCCTTGGATCGAGCATCCCTTTTTTGACCACCCCGCCCCCGCAACGACCCCGCGGGCCAAGGCCTCAACGCCTGCGCGCGTGGCGCCAGAGAAGAAGTCGGCGGCACAGTCGGCCTCCGTGGGAGACGACGCGTGCCGTTCCTGCCATCAGGACAAGACCGACTCCTACCACCACACGGCTCACTCCATCACGTCGAGGACGCCGAGCAAGGATTCGATCAGCGGCCATTTTGGGCCGGGCTCCAACATCTTCAAGAGTGAGAGCACCAATCTTTTTTTCGAGATGAAAGCCGCCACCAATGGTTTTTTCCAGACGGCCGTGTTGGATCTTTCCTCCAACAAGGTCGCCCGACGCACGGAGCGTTTCGAGATCGTCATCGGCTCGGGGCGAAAGGGTCAGACGTATTTGTACTGGCAGGGTGATAATCTTTTTCAACTTCCTGTTTCCTATTGGGTTGAAGGGGATGGGTGGGTGAAGAGTCCGGGATTAGCCGAGGGATCCATTTATTTTTTCGAGCGGATCATCACCGCGCGGTGCCTCGAATGCCACGCCAATTCCTTTGAATGGCTCCCTCCGCGTCCAAACCATTACAACCGAGCTGCGGTGACGCTGGGTATCTCGTGTGAGAAATGCCACGGGCCGGGCCGCGAACACGTCGCCTTATTTCGATCCAAGTCGCCAACGCAGCCGCTCCCCAACCCGGCCATCATCAACCCGGCCAGGCTTTCCCGGGACCGGCAAATGGATGTTTGCGCGCTCTGTCATGCCGGCCACGGAAACTCCAAAACATTTCCGGGCACGTTCGTTCCCGGGGACGTGCTGAGCCATCATCTCGAACTGCCCAAACCCAGCCCGGACGACTATGTGGACGTCCATGGCAGTCAAGTGCAGTTGCTCAAGCGCAGTCGCTGTTACCAGTCCAGCCCCGCGATGACGTGTTCCACCTGCCATGACGTTCACACGCCCCAGCGCGATGTGGCCGCCGCGGCTGCACGCTGCCTGACCTGCCACAAAGTCGAGAGCTGCGGCACGTTTGCCAAGGCGGGCCACGAGATCGACCGCAAATGTGTGACCTGCCATATGCCGTTGCAACCGACCGTCAACTGGCTCAACGGCGAAGGCGGCAAAAAACTATTCGCGAAAGTGCGCAACCACCGGATCGGGATTTATCCGAATCCCCCGCCGCCCTGACCGACGGACGCGCATTGCCAAATAAGGAATCCAACAATTCAATTGAACCACGAGTGATCCATGAGCGCATTGAATCCTGAAGCCAACGTCCAGCGCCGCTACGCCGCCGCCGCCCACCAGCCCGAGGCCGCGCTCTGCTGCCCCATCAACTATGACCCGCAATTTCTCAAGATCATTCCCGCCGAGGTCATCGAGAAGGATTACGGCTGCGGCGATCCGAGCCGCTACGTGCGGGTAGGCGAGACCGTGCTCGATCTCGGCAGCGGGACCGGCAAGATTTGTTTCATCGCCGCGCAAGTTGTCGGCCCCACCGGCAAAGTCATTGGGGTGGACATGACCGACGAGATGCTGGCGATTGCCCGACGCAACGCACCCATCGTGGCCGAACGGCTGGGCTTTGCGAATGTCGAGTTTCGCAAGGGGCGCATCCAGGACCTCGCGCTCGACGTCGAGCGGCTGGACCGGGAACTCAAGCAGCACCCGATCACCGATGCCGCGTCGTTTCTGGCAGCGGACGAATTGGCGGCGGATTTGCGCGTCCGCCATCCGCTGGTGGCGTCGGATTCAATTGATGTTGTCGTTTCCAATTGCGTGCTTAATCTGGTGCAACCGGCGGCCAAGCAGCAATTGTTTCAGGAAATCTTCCGCGTGCTGCGCAAGGGCGGACGCGCGGTCATCTCGGACATCGTGAGCGATGAGACGGTGCCGGAAGCATTGCAAAACGATCCCCGACTCTGGAGCGGCTGCATCTCGGGCGCGTACCGCGAGGATTTGTTTTTGAAGGCGTTCGCGGACGCGGGCTTTTACGGCATTCAATTGCGGAACCGCGATCCCCAACCGTGGCAAACGGTGCAGGGAATTGAATTCCGTTCCGTGACCGTCGAAGCGTTCAAGGGCAAGCAAGGGGAATGCTTTGAACGCAACCAGGCCGTGATTTACCGCGGCCCGTTCAAGGAAGTGCTCGACGACGATCATCACCGCCTCGAGCGTGGCCAGCGTTACGCGGTGTGCGACAAAACCTTTCAGCTTTTCCAGCAAGCGCCCTATCGCGATTTTTTTGAATTCATCGAGCCGCTGCAGGAAATCCCGCTGGCGGAGGCCAAGCCGTATGATTGCGCCGCCAACGCGCTACGCCATCCCCAGGAAACCAAGGGGCACGATCATCAAGTGACAACCGCATCGGGCCAGTGTTGCGACAGCGGAAGTTGCTGCTGAAACGCAGTCCGCCAATCATGAAACGTCCAATCCTCATTCTGATTCCGTTGCTGCTGCTGGAGGCACTGCTTCTCATCTATTCCTGGATCCGAGTGCCTAAGCCGGCGGAGAGAGCGGAACAAGTCCCAATCCATGTCCCAAGACTGGCTGGCCTCAAAGCCAAATTGAACCAGGAGCCTGAAATACAACACTTCTCGTGGCGGGAGGTCGAGTCGGCGGATTATCGGCAGTATGTCACGAACCTGCGGCGCATCAACATCCCGGAGTTGACCGTGACGGACATCATTGTGGCCGACGTGAACCGCCTGTTCGCCGAGCGAGCCATGAAGCTCAAAGCCGATCACAAAGAATTGTTTGAACTCAAGTACTGGGAGATGATCAGCGTAGGCTCCACGCACCGCCCGGAACGCAATCAGATTAAAGCGGAGTTGGACTCATTGAATCTGGAACGAGTTCGACTCATCAATGTTCTGCTCGGAAGAGAAATCAACGACCCACTGATTCTTCAGAAGCCGGAGGCCTTCAACTTTGATAAGCCCGCCTCAATCTACAGCGTGGATTTTTTGCCCGAGCCAAAGCGGCTCGCCTATAACGCGCTTATCGAGACCGCACAAGCAGAGGCTCGTGCCAACATCCCGGACGGGGCGACCGATGATCGTTCCATGCAGTTGATGAAAGTCATGAAGGAAAAATACGACGCGGAGTTGGTCAAGCTTCTTTCACCGGCGGAGAAACTTGAATTCGACGCCCGCTTCTCCCAGCTGGGTCAGAATCTGCGTGCCAACCTCATGGGGATGCAACCGACCCAGGAAGAATTCCTGCAGATCGTCGCTCTGAGACTGCGATATTACGATGAATACGAAGGCCGCTTTTCCACGCAAGACCCCATGCAAATCGCCGACAGACTAAAGGCGAAGCGCGAAGTGGACGCCCAACTGGAACCGGCCTTGGGAACCGAACGTTTCCTCCAGTTGCAACGGGGCACAGATCCCGACTACGGGCGTGACACACGATTTGTGATTGGACTTGGGCTGAGTCAGGACACGGCGAATGATCTCTATCGTCTGCGAGAGGGTTTGCGGCCGGGAGCCGATCCTGATCAGCCGTCGGTGCTCTCCCCGCAGAAACTGGAGGCTGCAAAGGCGGCGACCCTTGCCCTGCTTGGGGAGGAGGCATACCGGCGATACACAACCCGACTTGAAGGAAAGTGGCTCACCGGCTTGCCTGACGCCCGGGCACCACAATCCTCTCGATAAGGACTCCTCCCGAAACGCAGAATCGCAGACGAATTCCGGCATCGTCGCGCGCACGAGCAACAAATCATCGCGCCTTTCACCGCAGCATATTCTATCCAGACAGAGTTCCGGTTTAAGCTTCACCCGGAAAAGCGTCCCAACCACCCTACGCGGATGGCGAGCAGGATGCTCGCCCTACGTGCGGTTCACCGCAAGGAACGAGCGTTTCACCCCTCCACACGACCGCTTCGCCCCCCCGCACCCCGGGTCTGGGGAAGTCCGATGATATTGTTGGGGCGATGGATCGGCGCGCCGCTGCGGCAGCAAATCTTGACAGCATGAAGGTGGAGCCGTAGCTTGCCGCCACCAAGTTTAGCCGCTCAATGGGCGACACTCGTTGGGCGGGCGGGGTGCGATTTTTTGATGGTTCGCCCTCCCGGACATTCTGAATGATGATCGCTCGGCACATGATTTTTGATGGGATAAGCAAACGACTCTGCCCGTCGCGGTTCGGAGCCGTGTTGGTCGCATTGGGGTACGTGCTCGCCGTCACTCCGTCAACCGCCACGGCTGCGGGCGCACCATCCAAGCTCCCGCCTGGACTGAAGCCGTCCACCGACCTTCCGCTCGCCGAAAGCAACCGCGTCTTCATCGCGGAGATCGAGCATCGCGGACTCACCCTCACCCGCAAGGGTTTTCCGGTCCTGGCCGCCGCCATCCAAAAGTCCGATGCGGATCAATTCGCCAAGGCACTGGCACCGTCATTTCAGGGCGAGACGCTCGATTTGGCCCATGGTGTTGGACTCGAAAACGAGGTGATCCAAATCCGCCGCCTGCGGACCACCGTCGAGCCGAAGGCCACGCCTGAATCCGCGGAGGCCGGCCCCTTTGTAAAGTATCTCCTCGGCTTGCGCGCCCACTTCGGCAAGGACGCCAAGGTGGAACTTGCGCTGATGAGCCTGTCGCCCGTCGCGCGCGAAAAACTCGACGGCCCGTGGAAGGGCAGTTGCGCGCTGCGCCTGTTTGGTGGACTCGAGGGTGGTGGCAAAAAGGAATTGCTCGCCAAAATTGAATTCGACCTGCTGCGGGTTCCGGACGTGGACGTGATCGTGACGGACCCCGGCTGGATTCAATCGTTGCGCTTTTATGATTTGATGGAAACGACCAGCACCCACGACCTGATGGCCGAGGTGGCCAAGGAGCGTGGCATTGACCGGTCGTTGTTTTATGACAATTGGACGAAACCTCCCGATGAGATGGTCATCGTCACCGGCGGGGTGTACCTCGCGGACATCGACAACGACGGCCGGCAGGACATCCTCATCCTCGACCCCAACGGCGTCTTTCTTTACCATGCGCTCCCGGACGGCCATTACGAGGAGATCTCAGAAAAAGCGGGTCTGCCCCACAAAATGCGCAATGCCTACAATGCGGTTTTCGGCGACTTTGACAACGACGGCCTGGTGGATCTGGTCCTGACTTACGAAAAGGGCGTGCGCGTCTTCAAAAATCTGGGCGGCGGCCGGTTTGAGGATGTCGATTTCCGGACCAACCTTTGGTTCGACAAGGTGCTCGGATTGACGGTCGGTGATTACGACAAGGACGGACTGCTGGACATCTACGTCACTCGCGGCGCCGGTCCCAGCAAAAAGGCCAACCAAGTCAACTCATGGATCGACGGCCCCGGCGGCCCCGGCAACCAGCTCTGGCGCAATCTCGGCAATTGGAAATTCGAGGATGTTACCAAACAGGCCAACGCCTCCGCAGGCCACCTCTCGTGTTTCACGGCCGCCTGGCTCGACGCCAACAACGACGGTTGGCCGGACATCTATTGCATTAACGAATTCGGCGGCGGCGTGCTGCTGCTCAATCAGGGCAACGGAACTTTCAAGCCGCAGCACTTGTTGGATGACACCGGCGACTTCGGCTCGATGGGCATGTGTGTGGGCGACTTCGACAATGACGGCAACATCGACATTTACACCGCCAACATGTACAGCAAGGCGGGCCGCCGCATCATGGAGAACCTGCCCGCCAGCAGCTATCCCCCCGATGTCTTCGCCAAAATGAAGCGCTTCGTCACGGGCAGCGAAATTTACCGGAACCACGGTGGACTAAACTTTGAGCGCGTGGGAAAGAAATTGGACATTCACGCCGTCGGTTGGGCGTACGCACCGACGTTCGTTGACCTGGACAACGACGGCTTTCTGGACATTTACGCGACCGCCGGTTTCATCAGCGCGGGCAAAGAGGAACCCGATGGGTGACCCTGCCTCTGGCAGGCTGTCGTGTCACAGCCTTTTGATCGGAACGCCATTTGCGCCGCGCCCCTGAAGCCGGATGCCCGGCTCAAGGATTGGTGGATTGAAAATCCGTGGATGATTGCTTCCCAAGGCAAAAGCCTGAGCGGTTATGAACGCAATCGCGTCTATCTTAATTCCCGTGGACAGGAGTTTTTCGACATCTCCGGCCTGACCGGCGCCGACAGCGATGGCGATGGGCGCGCTGTCGTGGCCTGTGATCTGAACGGCGACGGCATGGAAGATTTGTTGGTGCGGCAGTCCGGCGGCGGCGCGTTCCTGATGTTTGAAAACCATTTTCCCAAAGCGCACTGGCTCGAGGTCTCGCTGCGCGGTGAAAAAAGCAACACGCTCGGAATCGGCGCGCGCGTCGTGGCCCAGGTCGGCGACATGAAAATCACCCGCGAAAATTTTCCCGCCAACAACTTCCGCACGCAAGGTCCGGCGCATGTCCACTTCGGCCTGGCCAAGTCGGCGAAGGTGGATCGGCTGACCATCACCTGGCCCAGCGGATTGATCCAGGAGTTCACCGACCTCCCGGCGGACCGACATATTCAAGTCAGGGAAGGCAACACTCAGGTAACGACCATCAACACGCTCGTTGAAAAA
>JAYUBJ010000175.1:0-2176 GCA_043740915.1 Verrucomicrobiota bacterium | reverse complement strand
CCTATTATCTTCCCGAGAGATTATAACAAGCCAGCCGCCTTGGCATGTTCTGACGCCAAAATATCCTGCTGAAAAACCCCCTGCAATTCACCGGAATCAGATTAGAGCCTATTCTTTTCCCTGCGGCTGCCCTACGTTTTCTTCAATTCACCGGTATCATCAAACATTGAGGAAGCACGTTGGTTCAGGTGTTCGCCCGCCGTAGTGGCAACAGAGCGACCACGATCCAAACCACCACGAATATTCCCAGACCCCAGAAGATCCGGCCCAGCCAGCTCACTTCCTTCGTGTTCCGCGCATCAAAGCTCAGCGTCATCGCCTTCCTGGTCTGGGTCTGCAACACTTGGGTGAAAGCGAGCCTCTGGCCGTGCGCCGGCAGGTTGACGCGCAGCGGTTGGACTTTCGCCACGGCAATTTCCTGTTGCTGCTGCAGCTTGGTAACCTGCAACTCGGCAACGTCGGCGTCGTAGTCCACCATCGGTTCGGCCCGCTGCTGGATTTGCTTCCCCGCCGCCTCGGCCTGCGGTTGCGCGCCGTTGAACCGATAAAAATTATCCGCCGAATAGGCGCGCTGCGCGTTGATGAGGTTGCTGCTCTGCGCCCGCTTCAGTTGCTGCTCCAGTTCCTTGAAGTCCTTGTTGTTATTGAAGACGGCGTTGTTCCCACCCTGACCTCCGTTCTGTCCGAGGGCCTGGTTGAACGCCTCGTTCGCCTCGCGCACATTCCCCTTCTTTAGCTTAACCTTGAGGTTCGAGACGGCGACGTTCGACTCCACGAGGCGCGCGGTGCGGTTCTTCGCCTCGATCAAATTGTAGGCCGCGGCGGAGAAAATTTGCAGCACCGGCGCTTCGCCCACGTCATGGGTCATGGAACCGCCAAAGTTGGAGAATTCATAGTCGCGCGGCAGATATAGTTCCCAGTGCGCATTCTTGAACGGCACGTCCAGCTTCGGCGATGCCAGTGCGACCGCGCCCTGCCGCTTCGGGAACTTCTCCGTGCCCACGTAAATCAGCTCGATCAGTATCGCCGCCTCGTCAGCGCCGGATTTTTCGAGCGGCAACAACAGCAGGTTGCCCACCTTGCTCGGCCGCACTGGCTGGCCGCTGACGAAGGCCGACCAGACTTTCGAGTTCGGCGGCAGTTCGAGCTCCAGAAATTGCCGGCCGTTGTTGCGCACCGCCAAGGTCATCTCGGTCATCACCTGGCCGTCGTCGGCCACGATGGTCGTGAGTTTGAGGGTGTCCACGAGCGCCTGGAGCAACTCGGCTTCGTCAAAACGTTTGCTCGTCACGCTCAACTTGAAACCCGGCCGCAAATAACGATACGCCAGCACCACCACCTCATTCGCCGCCGCCGCGCCGCGGGTGACGCCCGGGGAAACACCCGCCCACTCCGGCAGCTCGCGCGGATCGATCTTCACCAACTCGCCGCTCGCCGCCTGCTCCAGCACTTGCAAGGGCGGACGTGCCAGGATCGCCACGCTGCCGGTCTCGCGTTCCACGCCGACGGCCTCGACGCCCGGCAGGATGAGCGGGACATTCACACCGGTCCGCGCCTGCTCCCAGGTCACAGTCAACTCCTGCGCGCCGCGCACCTTGTTCTGCAACTCCACCCGCCACACCTCGCCGATGGCGTCGCGCCGACGGATGTTCACGCCACTGATTTCGATGTTCGTATAGCCTGCGGGCACCTTGAGTTTGAACTCCTTCACCGGCGCGTTGCCGATGTCGTAGTGCACCACCGCGCGTCCGCTCACGAGCGTTTCGCTCACGGTGATGAGGTTCACGACTTCGGCACGAAGCCAGGTCTCGAGCTGTTCCGCGGCGACGCTGAGCTTCCACGAAGGCGTCGCGCCCGGCTCGGCGGACAGGAACTTGAACGCCAGCACAGCCGTGTTGCTGGCGGGCAGAAGCAGCGAATGGGAAGGTCCCCCCTGCCCTCCGGCCGACTGAAATGCGCTCATGGAGCTAGCGGGGATTTCCATCATGCCATCGAAGCTCTCGGTCTTCAATGAGATGCCGGACTCGGCAAAGGCGGTAACGTAACCGGTCAACTTTTGCGTGCCCAACGGATGGACTGCGGGCACCACGAAAGACTTCGGAATCTCCTTCAGATTTTGGGACAAGTTGACTACGAGTACGTAGCGTCCCAGCAACCGGTCCTTGAGCGTGACCTC
>JAYUBJ010000174.1:0-2178 GCA_043740915.1 Verrucomicrobiota bacterium | reverse complement strand
GTGACCAGGAAAAACCGCAGGTGGCTTTGTTTTCAAGCGGCGCGGCGATCTTTGTCTGGCAGAGTGGCGCGGCGCTCAACTCGGATATTGTCGCGCGTTTTCTCACGGCGAACGGGACGTTTGCGACGGGTGACATTTTGGTTAACCTGGCTGGCCAGGGGGTGCGGAAAGACCCGGTGGTGGCCGTGCTGGCGGATGGGAATGCCGTCGTCGTGTGGACCAGCGTCGGCCAGGACGGCAGCATGGACGGGGTTTACGCCCAGCGAATTTCCCCCGCAGGCCGGAAGCTTGGCGGCGAATTTCGCATCAACCAGTTTACTCCCTTCAACCAGCGGAATCCCACGGTGACGGCGCTGGCGGGTGGAAATTTCGTGGTCGCCTGGATCAGCGAACAGCAACGCGGGTTTCAAACGGTCGATGTTTATGCCCGGGTTTTTAGTCCGCTCGGCGTCGCGGTGGCCAACGAGTTTCGCCTGAACACAACGAACGATCTTTGCTCCAGCCCGGCGGTCAGCGGTTATGCCAACGGCGGTTTCATCGCCGCTTGGAGCCAGAAAGATTCACTCGTCCTTTCCAATAGTTGGGACATTTTCTTTGCGACGTTCAACAATTCTGGCGCTGCGGCCACGGGGCCCGCCCGTTTGAATACCTACGTGTACGGCGATCAGTTCAAGCCGCGCGTCAGTTCCGCCGGTGCCGATCATCTGGTGGTTTGGACTAGTCTTGGACAAGACGGCTCCCGCGAAGGAGTCTTCGGCCAATTTGTTGGCCCCGGTGGCATCCCGGCGGGCTTGGAGTTTCGCGTGAACACCACCACGGTCAGCCAGCAATTGCAGCCCGCCGTTGCGTCGGATGGCGCGGGAAAGTTGGTGGCCGTCTGGACCAGCTTCGTCGGCGGCGCGGGCAGCTTTGATTTGTACGCGCAACGGTTTTCGGCCGTGGCCGCGGTGCCGCAGCCAGCCGCGCCGTTTGTGTTCGCCTTTGGCTTCGGCGCCGTGAGTGTGACGTGGCCGGAATTGGCGGGTTTCGGTGCCGTGCAGTACGAAGTTTATGTGGATGGGGGTGCGGTGCCCGTAATTATGAATGTGAATAATTATTTGCTGTCCAATCTCGCCGCCAGCAGCGCGCATACCTTCCAGATCGCTTATCGCCTGGCCGATGGCCGGCGCTCCGCCTTGTCGGCGGCGACAGCGGGCACGACTTGGGGCGTGGACGCCAACGGCGACGGTTTGCCCGATGACTGGGAGGCGCGTTATTACGGGTCAAAACCCGGTGCGTGGCCCGTCAATCCTTTTCTTGATCCCCAGGGTGATGGCAACACGGTCTATGCGGCCTTTCTGGCGGGCACGAATCCGCTCGACCCGAGCACGGCACTGCGGACGCATTTGGTGGCGGACAGTGGTCAATTGCGGCTCAACTGGAACGTGCAGCCGGGCATGGTTTACCAAGTGCAGACTTCCGCCGACTTGGGCAATGCGGCGGTCTGGACCAACCTTGGCCCGCCGCGGTTCGCCGCCGGCGGAGGTGATTCGATCATTATCGACCAGGCGCATAGTGGTGGTTTTTACCGCATTCTGCGGATGCGGTAACTGATTTTTGTATGCTGCGATCATTCAAGAGATTTTGGGTGTTGTTGCTCCTGGCCTCCAGTGTCAACTGGGCGGGCGCATTTTCGCTTTTGGGGCCGTTCGATACCTACCAGGTGCCCGCCATCGGCTACAATTTGTCGGGCGACCCGGGCGGGCCGATGAATCTCGGCGAGGAATATCGCTGGAACATTCCGGTGATCACCTACGGCTTTGACCAGTCGTTTCTCGATTATTTTGGTTCCAACGGGGTGCGGGCGGTGGAGCAGGCCATCGCGATTCTGAACGGCACCAATATCTTTCAGAACGTCACCAACCTGACCGCGCTCACCGGTCCCTATTCCGCGATGAGTCCCGACCTGTCGGAATTTCCACAGAACTCGCAGCGCGTGCATCTCCAGGCCCGGGCCTTGGGGTTGCGTGATTTGAAGTCGACCACCTTGAGTGTGTTGCTCGAAGAAATGGGTTTGGCAAACCCCGAGCAGTTTACCTGGACGTTGCGCAGCCGGGTTACGGGCACTGGGTTTACGAACTACGTGGTCATCCAACGCAATTTTGACCCGGCTACCTTCGAGCCGTCCAGCTATGTCAA
>JAYUBJ010000173.1:0-2179 GCA_043740915.1 Verrucomicrobiota bacterium | reverse complement strand
CAACGATACGCAGCTTGTGGATAAAATCAGCATCCGACTTGGCGCGGCAAACGGCCCGATAGTTCGCGCCGACCGAAGTTCCACTTCGCAGAAGCTGTTGGCCCAGTGTGCGCGCAATCCAATTGCCTGGCAGCGCCGCACAAAGTTTCACGACACGGTTTGCGTAAGCTTTTGTCCGCGCCTTCATATCTT
Source organism: Verrucomicrobiota bacterium (assembly GCA_043740915.1). Lineage (GTDB taxonomy): Bacteria > Verrucomicrobiota > Verrucomicrobiia > Limisphaerales > JAYTXL01 > JAYTXL01. The sequence goes on along the minus strand of JAYUBJ010000173.1, from coordinate 1,987 downwards.
CGCGTGTCATGATTTTATTGTTTTTGCAGTATCGGAGTTGTTAATTAAAGTGGCCGTAAATCGCATATCGTAAATCGTAAATTCCTCAAGGGTGCGTCAGCACGTGCCGCAAATATAAGTACATCAGCGGCGCATTAAAGAGCAGGCTGTCAAGGAGGTCGAGGATGCCGCCGATACCGGGGAAAAAATTCCCGGAATCCTTGACGCCGGCCTCGCGTTTGAAGATCGACTCGATCAGGTCGCCCACCACCGCCGCGACGCTGAGGATCACGCCGAGAACGATCGCGTGCTGCCAGTTCATGCCGGGCAAGCGGCTTCCCGCGAGGTGTGCGAAGAGCAGGCTGGCACCGGTGGACACCACGATGGCGCCACCGAAACCCTCCCAAGTTTTTCCGGGACTGACCCGCGGAATCATTTTGTGTTTGCCGATGAGCGAACCGATGACGTACGCGCCCGTGTCGCTGAACTTGGTCACGAGGATGAAGTAGAGGACGTAGAGTTTGCCGTGGTCGTCGATGCTGGGAAAGAAATAGATTTTTTGCAGGAAGTTCAACAACCACGGCACGTACATCAAACCGAAGAGCGTCGTCGAGATGGCGAGGATGCCCTTGGTGTTGCTCTGGGAAAGGAATTGCAGCAGGCACAATCCGAGCACAAAGAGAATCAGGAAGACGACCTCGAAATCATTCACGCGCGCCGGCGAATCCGTCCGGCCGAGCCATCCCTGAAATTTGGCAAACGTCCCCGCGATTAGCAGCACGCCACCGAGGATGCCCCAACGTTTGAAGCAGACCATGCCTTCCTTTTCGACGAGGCCGTAAAACTCTGCCAATCCCACGCCCGCCAGCATCGCCAGGATCAGCAACAGCCCGTAATCCGAGATCACTTTGATACCGCAAAATAGCGCCCCCAGGACGACGCTCCACAGCACCAGCGTGCTGAGCAGGCGGCGGCGAAAGACGGCCGACTTGGAGAGCGGCGCGGGTGGCGGTGGCGTCGTTTCGGACATCGCGGGAGACGTTAGCGAACTGCCTATGCGTGTCTAGCCTTGATTGCTCCGTGTGCCCGGGTCACACCCCGCCGAAACGCCGATGCCGGCGCGTGTATTCTTCCAGGGCATCAAATAATTGTTGCCGGCGAAAGTCCGGCCACAGCGTCGGAGTCACCACCAGTTCGGCGTACGAAATCTGCCAGAGGAGAAAATTGCTGACACGCATCTCGCCACTGGTGCGGATGAGCAGATCCGGGTCGGGATAATGGCGGGTGTAGAGATGCTGGGCGATGACCTGCTCGTTGATTTCCGCCGGCTCGAGCTTCCCCTGCTTCACCTGCTCGGCGATGGCGCGCGTGGCCTCGACAATTTCCGTGCGCCCGCCGTAGCTGAGCGCGAGGATCAACGTCAGCCCGTTATTCTTCGCGAGCGCCGCCTGGGTTTTCTTGAGTTGATCCTGGACGAATTCCGGCAGCCGATAAATCTGGCCGATCACTTCCAGCCGGACATTGTTGCGGTTCAACTCCCCGATTTCCCCCTTCAAGAAACGCGCCAGATATTTCATCAAGGTATCCACCTCATCTTTCGGGCGGTTCCAATTCTCGACCGAGAACGCGTAAAGCGTGAGGTATTTAATGCCGATTTCGCCGCAGGCGCGCACCGTGGCGCGCACCGACTCCACACCATGGCGGTGTCCCTCCACGCGCGGCAGGTGCCGCTCTTTGGCCCAGCGGCCGTTGCCGTCCATGATAATGGCGACATGGGTGGGCAGCGTGGACTTGGCCTGCGGACTGAGTTGAACGGGATGGGCGCTCATTAAGAGCCGGAACAGCTGGGCCGCGGGGCGCGTGGCGGAGCGGTGATTTTGCAATCGCCGATCCTTGCCTGTTCCGATTTCGCCCACGCCTTCTGGTCATTGGTCGCGGCGGGATTCTTCAAAATGACTTCCATTTGAGCCTGCGCCCGCCCCACCTGCTTGAGTGGCACGCAGGCTTC
>JAYUBJ010000172.1:0-2181 GCA_043740915.1 Verrucomicrobiota bacterium | reverse complement strand
GCTGCGCGTTCTGCTCGCGCTCGACGAGGCCCGCCGCAACCATCACTGGGACCAACTCTGGCAACCCGCCTAATCACCAACGGTGTACGGATGCACCCGTATCTAGTGTCGGGCAATAAACGGGAAGCACCGCGCTGGCATTGATGAAGGCTTGAGTTGGCTCGCACGAATGGTTGAACTTTGTTTGAACGTTTCGGCCCGTTTGGCGATCAGATCTGTCAACATTCGCCCTGCGCCACTACTTCCAAGTTCAGCCCGATCTAGAACTCACGCCCATTGAAAAGATTCGTCTGCCGCTCAGGAGCCGCGACGAACTGCCGCCCATGCTTGCCGGCCTGCAGTGGATTTGGATGCCTCCCACGCTCAAAGCCGAGCTCTTCGCGCTGCTCGAAGCCAAAATCCTCGCCGGCAAGAAAGTGACGGGCCGCACCGGCATGGATCTGTGGCAAATTCTCGTGCTGGGCGTCGTGCGTCTGGGGCTGGACGCGGACTGGGATCGGATGGAACACCTCGCCAACTACGACCTGCTCGTGCGGCAGATGCTCGGCGTGCCCGCCGCACCGTGGGGTGAGGACGCTAAAATGTTTGGCCATCAAACGCTGCGGGACAATGTCGCGCTGCTCGATGACGGACTCCTGCAACAAATCAATGCGCGCATCGCCGCCGCAGGACGCGCGGTGTTCGCAAAAAAAGACGGCGTGCCCGTCGCGGCGCTTGAGGTCAAGGTGGACAGCTAGGTTCTGGAAACCGACGTGCATTTCCCCACCGGCTTGAACCTGCTCTGGGACGCGGGCCGCAAGTGCGTGGATCTGATTGAAAAGTATCGCGCCCAGTTCGGCTGCGCCTTGCCCGGCTGGCGCAAGGCCAAGGCCTGGCGGCGGCAACGCCAGAACCTCCAGCGCACCACCAGCCAGATCGTCTGTCGCGGCGGGCCGAACAAGGAAGCCCGCGGGAAACGCGCCGGGCGCGATTATCTGGCCGTGGGCCGCGCGGTTGGCGCCCAAGGGCATGCCAGCTTGATCGAGTTGTGCGACCAGCCCGTGGACCTCGCGGCGTGGGAGGCGCTCGAATACTTCCACCGGATGCTGGCCAAACATCTCGACCTGGTCGCCCGCCGTTGGTTGCACGCGGAAACCAGCCCGCCGCACGCGAAAGTCTTTTCGCTCTTCGAGCCGCACACCGAATGGATTCAAAAGGGCAAACCACGCCCGAACGTCGAGCTGGGGCACCAGCTGTTGCTGGCGACGGATCAGCATCCATTGATCCAGGACCACGCCGTGTTGCTGCAGGAAGCCGAAGTGGATCAAAGCATCCCGGTGGCGGATCGGCTGCTGGGCCGTTACGGAGCGGGCAGTGTGGCCAGCCTCAGTTTCGACAAAGGTTTTGCGCGGGCCGAGGACCGGGATCTGTTGAGCCTCTACATTCCCCAAGTAGTGATGCCCCAGCGCGGCCAGCAGAACGCGGCGGAAATGGAACGCGAAAGCGGGAAGAAATTTGTGGCGCTGCGCCAACAGCACAGTGCCGTGGAGAGCGAGCTCAACAGCCTGGAACACCACGGCTTGAACCGCTGCCCAGACGTGGGGAGCAAAGGTTATCTGCGCTACGCGGGCCTGGGTGTGATGAGTTACAACCTGCACGTCAGCGGGCGGGAACTGCTGACACGCGCCCGGGCCCGCGCCGAGGCGGTGCAAGCGGCGGCCTAAATCCGCCCCACGCGAACCCTCGAGCCAAGCCCGACAGGAGTGGTGTCGCCGCCGCCGGAGGATTTGGTTGGTGTGCGCGTGACCAGACGGAAAACCTACCGTCCACCGCCTGGCTCAACCACTCCACGCTTCCCCCCAATTTCAGAAAATACGAGTTTCCGGCCAGACACTAGTTACGGATTCACCAGTATAACGAAGCCGGCTAAATTTGGTTCAGTTAAACACTGTTCTTGGTCCAAATCTCGACTGCCGGTTCCTCCTTTCCGTCTTTACGTTTCCCGCTGCTCATTTCACGCTGACCGTCATGCAACGCGATCCCGTTACCGTCGAAAAATTCTTTTTGCAGCATGGCGATGCGCTGGGACTCAAGCTGGTGGCGGGTGCCAAAGGCTTGAAACGGCTGATCCGCGAGAACACGGTGAATCGTCCCGGTCTCGCGCTGGCCGGCTTCACCAAATACTTTGCCAGCAAACGCGTC
>JAYUBJ010000171.1:0-2183 GCA_043740915.1 Verrucomicrobiota bacterium | reverse complement strand
CTATTATACTATCGAAGGTTTCCGTGCCGGAGAAGTGCGGTTTCCGAGTCGTCTTTCACATGGTCGGATAGTCCACAAGAGCACGGAGCCGGACGCCTATTGGGGCTCGATGGCGTTCTACACCGCTGCAACAGCCGTCGTTGCGATCGGCGCGGTCTCGCAAGGGCGAAAGGCGCTTCGCGACCTGAAGAAGAAAAATGCCTAACTCTGAGGGTTCTGCTTCCCTCATGGAACCCCATAGCAGGGGTCAGGTTGCGGATATTGATATTGATCGGGGAGGGGACGTTGCAGACTGCCGGCCATGGCGCGTAAGCTCAGGTTGGAATTTCCCGGAGCGTGCTACCATGTGATCAACCGGGGCAATTACCGGGCGGATATTTTCAAGACCGAGGGAGCGATGGCGGCGTTTGAGGCGTGCCTGTACGAGGCCTGCACGAAGTCCGGCTGGTTGCTCCGCGCTTATGTGCTCATGAGCAACCACTATCACCTGGCGCTGGAGACGCCCGAAGGGAACACTAGTATATCGTTTTCACGAAACGTGAACTTTCAAGCGGTTGAGTCGAGGGCGGTAAAATTGCGCCAGCGGTGGACGATGGGAGCGGCATTGATTTCTGCGATGCCTTGGAGGATGCGGGAGCGGAGTTCCTGCCAGCTTTGCACGCGGATGCCCCGCAGGAAGGTCCGCGCCATTTTGCCGAAGAGCGTCTCGACCAGATTGAGCCAAGAACCGTGTTTTGGGGTGTGCACGTAGACGAAGCGATTGGGTCGCGTGGCGAGGTAGGCCATTGTTTCCTTGGAGATATGGGCCGAGTGATTGTCCAAGAGCAGCCGGATCGTGTCCCCCGGGGGATAGTAGGCGTCCAAGTCCCGCAGCAGCCCAATGAACTCGACGCTGCGATGACGCCGTTCCACGCGCGCCGTCACATGCCCGTCCTGCAAATCCAAGCCGGCCAAAATCGAGGCGGTGCCCAAGCGCTTGTATTCGTAGTCCCGGCCGATTTCCGGATGGGCGCCGGGCACGGGCGGCAGATCGGCGCTGGTTGTCGCCAGCGCTTGCACGCCCGGTTTTTCATCCACCGACACGGTCACGGTCCGCGGGGTGCCGGTCGGAAGCGGACGCTGTTCCAACTCGGCCACCTCGCGATAGACGATGAGCACTTCCTTCATCTTGCGCGCAAACTCCGGGTCCCGGCGCTCCAGGTAGTATTTGATTTTGTGTGGCCGCAGGGGCGCGTCCCGCAGGATCGCATGCACGGTCGATTTGACGGCCTGGGCCACCGAGGGATGGCCGGCCTCTTTGGCGGTGCGGCGAATGTGCCCGGCCAGGGCGGAGAGGCTCCACAGTTCCGCGGCTTGGCCGTGCTCCTTGGGCTTGGTGCAGGCCAGAGCGAGCACCCAGGCCTTGGCCTCCATGGTGATCGTCGGGACTGAGCCATGCGGCCGGTCGCGCAACGCGACGTCTACTCCCGCGGCCAACGCCCGGTCCACATGCTTGTAGACGATCCGTCGGCTCAGGTGCAGCGTGCGACTGAGGGCGGTGAAGTTTTTCCCGGCATGATAGCCGAGCAGGATCTTCGCCCGCTGAACCTCGCGCACCGACGCGGTGCGCGAAGCGGCGAGCGCTCGCAGGGTTTTTTGCTCAGCCGCCGAGAGAATCAAGGCGGCGCACGTTGTCGGTTTGGCCATGGGCAGTCACCGTGGACCAATCCAGCCCAGCAATCAAGCCAGCGTTCACCTTTCGAGGAAACGTTATACTAGTAGCGGGCATGCACTGGTTGCAGGCAACCTTCGCGAATCGGTTCAACAAACAGCGGGGTGAACGGGGGCACCTCTTCCAGGGCCGCTACAAGGCACTGCTGGTCGAGGAGGGCGAAGCGTTAGGGCAGGTCTGCCACTACATCCACCTGAACCCGGTCCGAGCGGGGATCGCGACCATGGGAGAGCTGGCGGCTTTCCACTACGGCAGCTATTGGTGTCTGGGCCGCCCGAAACTGCGCCCACCGTTCCTGCGGCCGGAGACGGCCTTGCTCGAAGCGGGCAAGTTGCAGAACAACCCCGCCGGCCGGCACAGCTATGGCGAGTATCTAGTGCTTAGTTGCGTAAGTTAACGATAGTATTTCGCAGTTGCGCGCCTTTGACCTCGCGCTTGCGCCATTTGAAAGGCTTGGCCGTGGGATTGTAGG
>JAYUBJ010000170.1:0-7322 GCA_043740915.1 Verrucomicrobiota bacterium | reverse complement strand
TTGTCACGCAATTGCGGCGGGGCGGCAGCTCGGGAAGCCCAGGTCAACAGGCGTTCCGGCGCGAGGTGGTGTCGCTGGAGTTCGCGTAAGAGCAGGCTAAGTTGCTCCGCAAAGCCGGGCAGCCGCGCCGAGGCGCGAAAGAGTTTCAACTCAGATTCCCGTTGGGTGAGCAAGGCGCGCAGCACCATCATTCGCCCTTCGTCTCCGAGCAACCGCGGCGGAGCGGTCGCCAACTCGTCCAGGATGAATTGGGCCAGCCGCTCGAACGAAAGAATTTGCAACCGCGTGTAGCCCGGCAGCGCGGGATCGGCCAGCAACTGCCGTTCGAGTTGAAACGTGGCCTGCTTGGGCGCGAGCAGCAACAGCGGCGGACCCTCCGGGGATTTCAGCAGCTCGGCGCGGATTTCCTCGAGGCAACGGAAAGTTTTTCCGCTGCCGGCCGGACCGAGAAGGAAGCGCGTTTGCACGCACTGGTTTTCGCGGAAAGGCAGCGCCGCGCAAAGGAATTTATTTCTGGGGGTAGGACGGTTTTTGTCCCAGGGGCTGTGCTATCGAGGCGGACATGAACAAGACTCCTGAGGGTGATTTCGATCGGGAAAAAGCGTGGATCAATCCGGAAAAGAAAGACCTTGCTGACCCAATCAAGCTGAGCAAACTGGGAAACGAAACCGTACACCGACCCGTGGCAATGGTTCGCAAGCAACTTCAGCGGCGGTTGGTATGATGACAAGTCAGAGAAGTTTTGGACATTTGTTCGGCAGACGCATGCGTTAGTTGTTCAAGCAAACCGTGCCCTGTGAAATCGTAGTGATTCAAACCGTAGTGCAAGTTCAGTCACGACTCGGCGGTATACCCGTCACACCAAAAGATAACGCCCGGTTTTCTTGGTGCCGATGCGGCGGATGAGTCTGGCCTTGAGCAGCGGATTGAGCAGATTCATCGCTCCTTGCCGCGACACTCCCAGCGCCGCCCAAATCTCCGCCGGGGCGAGGCTGCGCCGATCCCGCAGCAGATGGCTTCGTGCGCCATTCGCTTTGTCCGGGAGCGGCTCTCAATGTAGCGAAGTCCGGCGCATTTCGAGCCAGTCAGCAACGGAGGAGCGCCAGAAGGTAGCCCACGGCGTGGGCCGTGGGACGGATGATGGAAACGGTGCAAGCTGCGGAGCAGCGACCGAAGGCCCTCTTTGAACGTAGGGCGATCCATCTTGGTCGCCTCCCTGGCTAATTGGTTTCAACCCTCGCCCTCATCCCTGCCTTCTCCCCCGAGGAGAAGGAGTGGCCATCGACCGCTTTTTGATTTGCACCGGGAAACCAGTCACCCCCGGCGCTCCGGATCACACGGTCACGGCCTTGCCCGGTTCCGGCTGGATGATTTTGATTTTTGGATGGCGGGCGCGGATGTTCTCCTCGAACCAGTGGCGCGAATCGTCGTCGCCGTGCCCGAGCAGCACGGCGCGGGGCGAAACTTGGCCGACAAAATCCAGCAACTCCTCGCGATTGGCGTGGGCGGTGAGGTCGAAGTCCTGTAACTCGCATCGTTTGGTGACTTCCCCGGCGCTGCCGCTGAACACGAAGGTTTCCCCGTGTTTGGCGCCCTTAAGCCGTCCGCCGGGCGTGCCGGGATCGGATAGCCAACAAAGAAGATCGCCTGTTTTTTTTCGCCAATCATCCGGGCGGCCAGGTCGTGCGCGGCGGTGTTTTCGCTCATCATGCCGGCGGTGATGACGAAGATGCGTCCCCCGGTGAGTTTCATGCTCTCGGCCTGGCCCTTTTCAAGCACCACGAGATTGAGCGCCTCGTTCAATTGGAGGCTGCTGTGCTGGCGGTGCGTGCGGCTCGCTTCCAAGTCGTAGATTTCGGTGAACACCCGGCCCAACCCGCCGATGTAAATGGGTTGCGGCTTCAATTTGCCGGCCTTCATCAACAAGGCGAGGAGCGCCAGGATTTCCTGGGTGCGCCCCAGCGCGAAGGTCGGGATCAGCACGCAGCCCTTGCGTTTGAGCACGCGCTGGACGGCTTCGGCCAGCCGGTCGATTTCTGCCTCGCGCGTGAAACCAGGTTTCATGGCCCGATTGCCACGGGTGGTTTCCATGATCAGCACGTCAGCTTTCACGTCTTCGAAGCGCGCGCCTTTCAGGATGGTCTGGTCGCGGAAGGAAACATCGCCGGTGTAGAAGACGGTTTCCTTTTCACCCCGCACCATGATGCCAGCGGAGCCGAGGGCGTGGCCGGCGTCGTAAAACTCGAGCGTGGGCGAGGGGAATCCCGCCCGGGTTTTGTGGTGGGCCGCCCACTCGATTTCGCGATTGTACCGAAAACCTTGAAACAGCGGGGCGAGATCGTCCACTTCGTCGTGCGTGAAAAGGGGATATTCCTTGATGCCCAATTCCTCGCGCTGGCGTTTCATCACATTGACCGAGTTGTGCAGCACGCGTTCGACGAGGAAATAGCTCAACTGGGTCATCAAGACATGGGCTTTGGGGAACTGCCGCAATGCGACGGGGAGCGAGCCGACGTGGTCGTGGTGGCAATGGGAGATGGCAATGGCGTCCAACTCCTCTTTCTTAATCAAGTGGTAAAGCGGGAGGCTGTCGAGCCCTTCACGTTTGGGATGGGTGCCGGCGTCCATCAAGAGCCGGTGGCCTTCGATTTCCACAAACCAGGCACTAGCTCCAATGTCCGAAGCGGGATTCAGGTTAATAATTCGCATATCGCCTAGTCAGCCATGAAAAGGAGTCCATGAACATGAAAAACGAATCCGGGCTCAAGCCTTGAGCGCGGCTTCGTCGCTTGGCAGCCCTGGCGGCCTGGGCGTGAGGTGTTGGTCGTCTAGTTTCGACCAGGTTGGAATCCTGTTCCGTTTGGTTGAGGACATTACCCAGCAGAACCCAACTGACCGCAAAATAAGTTTGAACAAATCCCCCCTCCGCCCGTCTGAGTAAGCAGTTGGTTTGGTTGTAAGGGTTGGGCGGGCGGCACGAGCCGTCCGCCTTCTTTGTTCGGGCCGGGGCTCGCCGCTAAATCACCTGGCTTAACCAGTGGTATGCAATGGGTTACTTCCCACCGATACGCTTCAATACCTCCGTCTGCATCAGCTCCTGCTGGTTGGTGTATTTCTTGAAACCGGCCGGCGCCTCGAAGCTCTTCGCATCTGGCTTCGCGAACTTGATGTCTTTGTAGCGCATGATGACGGTGTTGCCCTGTTCCTGGAACTCAGTCTGGATCGGAAAATCTTTCAAATCAGTCGCATTCCACGAGGTGGCTTCATTCTTCTTCCCTGATTCGCCAGTCAGGGTGACTTGGTATTTCACACAGGAATGGCCGTCGATCGTCTCCTTACCCAACTCCTTCTTTTCCATTTTGATATTCGCCTCGCTCGCCGCCTGTTCCGTGGGTAGCGGCACCTCGACGTACGCTTTCAAGCCGGGGTAAACCATGTACGTCAACTTTTTATCCGGCAGGACGACCAAGATGGTGACATCCATTCCCATTTGCTTGAGCTGCCGGCTCACCTCTGGCGGGATTTGACCGCTCTTCAACTGGGTCAGGTCCATTTCCATCCGCGTCTTGCCGTCCAGCAGGGCGAAACTAATCGTGCCGCTCATCATCTCCTTTTTACCTGCTTGCAAAACCCGCATCTCCGCCTTGGCCGAGAAAGCCTTGATGTCCCCGAACATTTTCAACATGGTCGGACTGACCCCGGCATTCGGGCCGCCCGGGCCGCCTTGCGCGCCGACCGGCTCCGCCAAGCTGAGGAATAATCCGGCGGCGAGGGCAACGAGGAGCGGGTGGGAATTTTTCATGATAGTCCTGGGATGGATTGGTGGTTGAGTCGGCGGCGAGGATACTCGCGGCGCGGTTTTCTGCCAGCACTAAATGGCGGGGCTTTGGCCGTCATTTTTTGCCGCTTTTTGCTGGTTGACACTCCCCGCCGGCAAAATTAGTGTCCGCCCCTGTCTTGATGACCAAAGCGGGCCATGTTGGCCGGCGGGTGTCCAGGAACCGGAGAGGAAGTGAATTAGTTTTGACCGAAATTAAACTGAAAAAAGGCGAACCCGTTGAAAAGGCGTTGCGCCGGTTGAAGAAGCGGATTGACCGCGAAGGCACTTTGAAGGAAGTGCGCAGCCACCGGCACTTTGAGAAGCCGAGTGAACGGAAGCGCCGCAAGATGAAGGTCGCCCGTTTCTCGGCGATGCTCAGTGCGCGCTACGCAGATCTGTAATTCTTTGAACTTCCGGGGCCGGGTGCGGTCTGTTCCTGATAATCGCACCCGGCTTTTTTATGTATTCCTTGTCCACCTGCTGGAACTCCCACCGCCATACTGACGGCCGCGCGATGCTGCGGGAAATCCGCGAACTCGGTTTCGAGTACGCCGAACTCAGCCATGGCATCCGCATCAGCCTGTTGCCCGGCATCCTCGAAGCCGTCGAGGCCGGGGAAATCCGGATTTCCTCCCTCCATAATTTTTGCCCGCTGCCCATCGGCGTCAACCACGCCGCCCCGAACATTTTCCAGTTCACCTCGTCCGATGAACGCGAGCGCGACAGCGCCTGGCGCTATTCCGTCCGCACCATCGAAACCGCCGCACTGGTCAAAGCCCAACTCGTGGTGCTGCACCTCGGCAGCATCACCATGCGCGATTACACAGATAAACTGGTCGAACTGCTCGGTGCCGGCCAGAAGGACACCGACCGTTATCAGCGGCTCTGCGAAGAGGCGGAAACCAAGCAGGAACAAAAAAAGGAAAAATATGTCCAGCGCGCCGGCGAGATGTTGAAGCGCCTCGCGGAGACCGCCGCCACCCACGGCATCAAGCTCGGGATCGAGAACCGCGAAGCCCTCGAGGAAATCCCCCTCGAAGGCGACTTCAAATTGTTTCTGAAAGATTTTCCCGCCGCGCAGGTGGGGTACTGGCACGACACCGGCCATGCCCAAATCAAGGAGAACCTCGGCTTCATCCGGCACGCATACCACTTGGAATCCCTGGCCGACCGCCTGTTCGGCTTTCACCTCCACGATGTGCGTTTCCCCGCGCAAGACCACTGCCCGCCCGGCACCGGGATGATTGACTTCACCGCGCTCAAGCCGTTCGTCCGCCCGCACCACCTCAAAGTGTTCGAACTCAGCCCCGGCGTGCCGGTCGAGGATCTGCGGCGGGGTGTGGCGCACTTGAAAAATCTTTGGGGCGAGGAGTGAAGACCCGGCGCAACATCTGGGGCCTCGCCTGGCGGCTGGGTCTGTGCGGGCTGCTCCTGCTCTGGATTTTTCACGCCATCTTCACCAACGAAGGCCGCCTGGCCTTGCAAAAGCAGGGTCTCGACTGGAATCAGCTCGCCCGTGTCCAACAATGGCAGGCGGCCTGGACGCACGGGCCGCGCGAACTCTGGCACACGCTCCGGCTGGTCAACCCCGTGGCCTTCGCGCTCTCCGTGGCGCTCATGGGCTCGACCATTCTGCTCGGCGTCCTCCGCTGGCGGCTGGTGTTGCGGGTACAAGGCTTGGAATTGCCGTTCGTCCGTGCCGGGGAAATTTCACTCGTCGCCCACTTCTTCAACTCCTTCCTGCTGGGCTCCACGGGCGGCGATTTGATGAAGGCCTATTACGCCGCGCGCGAGACGCACCACAAGAAAACCGAGGCCGTGACCACGGTTTTTGTCGACCGGTTGATCGGCCTGTTCTCGATGCTGCTCTTCGCCTGCCTGATGATGCTGCCGAACCTGGCGCTGCTCTTCAACCATGAGCGGCTCGCCGCCATCGCGTGGCTGATCGTCGCCATGTTTCTCGCCTGCGGGCTCCTGGTGTATCTCGCCTTTTGGGGCGGCCTTTCGCGAGGCTGGCCGGCGGCGCGCGCGCGGTTTCGGAAATTGCCCAAGGGCGAAATGCTTGAACGCTCCCTCGATTCCTGCCGCCAGTTCGGCCAGCACAAGGCTTTCCTCGCCCAAGCGGGGATGATTTCCATGGCGCTCAACGCCCTGTGCGTGCTGCAGGTGGTGACGCTCGCGTGGGGGCTGAATTTGAATATCTCCCCGCTCGCACTTTTCGTCATCGTGCCGGTGATCATTTGCATTTCCGCGCTGCCGATCACCCCGAGCGGTCTGGGCGTGCGCGAAAACCTGTTCGTCCTCATGCTCGCCGTGCCGGAAATCCATGTCGGCGAAACGCAAGCCCTCTCGCTCTCCTTGCTCGCCTACGCCGGCAGCCTCATCTGGAGTTTGATCGGCGGCGTGGTCTATGTCAGCCTCAAGGAAAGCCAGCACCTGGAGGAAGTCATCGAGGCCGACGCCACGGACAATCCTTAAGCGCCCGTTGAAAAAGCAGGAGACGACGTGAGGAGGCTCTAACTTGTCTGGCGAAACTGAAAATGTTTGAGACTCGTCACCTCGTCTCCTACATTGAATAGAGTTCTGTGAAGGACTGCTGGCTCCTCTGGCACCACCATATGTCTCTGCGTTCCATCGCCCTCAAAATCGCGCGCCGGTTGCAAACCGCCGGCTTCACGGCCTATTGGGTCGGCGGTTGCGTGCGCGATCAACTGCTGAACCGGGAACCGCACGACTACGATATCGCCACCAACGCCACCCCCGATCAAATCGAGGCGCTCTTCCCCCGCACGATTCCGGTGGGACGCAAGTTTGGCGTGCTGCTCGTGATCGAAGATGGGCAGCAATTTCAAGTCGCCGCCTTTCGCGCCGACGCGGATTACCAGGATGGCCGCCATCCGGGGCAGGTGACTTTTTGCAACGCGCAGACTGACGCGCGCCGACGCGACTTCACGGTCAACGGACTGTTCTTCGATCCGGTCCAGGAGAAACTTTTTGATTGGGTTGGCGGTGAAGCGGATTTGCGCGCCAAAATTCTGCGCACCATTGGAAATCCGGAAGAACGCTTCGCGGAAGATCACCTGCGGCTTTTGCGGGCCGTGCGGTTCGCGGCGCAGCTCGATTTTCAAATTGAAACGGCAACGCTGGCCGCCGGGCGGGCAAACGCCGCGAAGATTTCCACCGTCAGCGCCGAGCGCGTCCGCGATGAGCTGCTGAAATTATTCCGTCCACCGCACGCCGCGCGCGGCTTGGACTTGCTGCGGGAAAGCGGCCTGCTGGCCCACGTGTTGCCCGAGATGGCGGCCACAATTACTTGCGACCAGTCACCCGATTATCATCCTGAAGGCACCGTGTTTAACCACCTGCGAAAGATCCTGGAGCAGCTTCCCGCCGATGCCGATCCGGTGTTGCCTTGGGCCGCATTGTTGCACGATGTGGCCAAGCCGGTGACGGCGACGCGCGATCTGGTCACGGGCCAGATCCATTTCTACGGCCACGAAAA
>JAYUBJ010000169.1:0-2188 GCA_043740915.1 Verrucomicrobiota bacterium | reverse complement strand
CGCCCAGGACGAAGCTTGGACGCACGAGGACGGGGTAGCCCAACTCCTTGGACGCGACGAGCGCCTCCGCTTCGTTGGTCGCCAGACCGTTGGGCGGTTGCGGGATGTCCAGCTTGCGGAGCATCGCGGCGAACAGCTTGCGGTCCTCGGCCACCTCGATGCTTTGCGGCGAGGTGCCGATGATGTTGACCCCGTTCTTCTGCAGGGCGAGGGCGAGGTTGAGCGGCGTCTGCCCGCCGAATTGCGCAATCGCTCCCCAGCATTTCTCCCGCTCGTAAATATGCAGCACGTCCTCGAGCGTGAGCGGCTCGAAAAACAATTTGTCGCTCGTATCGTAATCGGTGGAAACCGTCTCCGGGTTCGAGTTCACCATCAAAGTCTCGAAGCCGTCCTCCTTCAGCGCAAAGGCGGCGTGGACGCAGCAGTAATCAAACTCGATGCCCTGCCCGATGCGATTGGGACCGCCGCCGAGAATCATCACCTTTTTCGTGGACGAAGCAGTCACCTCGTCATCCCCGCGGTCGTAAGTGGAATAATAATAAGGCGTGTAGGCCTCAAACTCCGCCGCGCACGTGTCCACCAGGCGGTAGCTGGGCACGAGGCCGATGCGTTTGCGTTCGGCGCGGATGGCATCTTCCGTCGTGCCGGTCAGGTGCGCGATCTGGCGGTCGGAAAATCCGAGCGATTTAGCTTTGGTCAGGAGTTCGGCGTTCATCAAGTCAGGGCAAAATTAAAATCCGGCAAAGTAAGCCTGAAAGCCCGAAGCGTGGCAAGTGGCGAGTGTGAATTTGGCGAGTGTGAATTGAAGACCTTTTGACAACCACAAGCAGGCGGTTAAGCTACGGCCCATGGGGAAAAGCCATCGTCAAACTGAAGTTGACCAACTTCACCGACTTGGAGTTGAAGGAACTCAAGCTTCGCAAAGAACCGCCGCGTTCGGTGGAAACGGACGCCTTGGTGGACACGGGCGCGACACGGCTATACTTGAAACGCAGCGTCATCAAGGCTCTCGGACTTCGCCGGGCCGGAGAAGTGGAATCCCGCACTACCAATGGGTTGCGGCGGCGCCCGGTCTTCAACCCCGTGCGCTTGGAAATAATGTCGCGCGACGGCGTTTTTGAAGTGGTGGAGGTGGATGACGACGTGCCCAACTTGCTCGGCCAGATTCCGCTGGAATACCTGGACTTCGTGGTTGACCCCAAGGGCCAGAAGCTCATCCCCAATCCCGAGCACGGCGACAGGCAGATGAGCGAGGAATATTAAGCGCCGAGACGTGTCCGAGAACCGTGACACACTACTGAAACGCACATATCCAACCTCACCGCCATTGGCCTGTGAGCGTAAACGCCCCCCAGAAGTAGGGATTGGAGAAATCTTCCTTCGACCCTTTCGAGTGCAGCAAAGTCAACTGCGCCGCGCGCCAGGCGGCCGCACGGGGTTCGCCGCCGCGCCAGCGTCGCATGAACTCGGTCATCAGCCGGCTCGTGGCCTGGTCGTTCACCTTCCAATGACTCGCCAGCACCGTCTCCGCGCCGGCGATGCGGAAGGCGCGGCGCAACGACATCACGCCCTCGCCAATCTTCAACTCGCCACTCCCGCTGTCGCAGGCACTGAGAATCACCAGCTCGGTTCCCTGCAAATTGAGCAGGGAAGCCTCGAGTCCCGTGAGCAATCCATCTTCTGCCACCGCGTTGGTGATGCCAGCGGCGAGATTCGCTCCGGCCAACGCGATGCCGCAACGCACCATCGGGTTTTCCCAGTCGTTTGGAGTTCCGCCTTTAGGCGGTCCGGCCCCGCCGATGCCGGCAATCAAGCCATCACCGAAGCCGTTGGTGCGCTTGAATTCCTGATCGGAAAGAAAGAATCCGTGCGTGGCCAGGTGCAAGACGCGCGGCGAGACCACCGCCTTCAACTCCGCTTCGCGTGCCGCGCTGCCGAGGCGCAGCACGCAATCACCGCCCAGCAACTTCGCCACGCTTTTCGCCTCCGCTTCCGAACCCTGCAACGGCGCAAACTTGATGCCGGTGTAGGAGCGGCTCAATGCTCACGTAGGAGACGACGTGAGGAGACTCACTTCAACCCCCGATTTTTTGGTTGGAGTCTCGTCACCTCGTCTCCTACCGGCAGATAAATCCAGATCAAAATCCGGATTGCCCATCACGAGCGATTTGCCAATTTCCCCTTTGCC
>JAYUBJ010000168.1:0-2189 GCA_043740915.1 Verrucomicrobiota bacterium | reverse complement strand
GGCCGTAATCGCCCAACGCATTCATCAACTGGCCGAGTTGCGCCGGCGTGTGTTCGCTCGACAGGGCGAAACGGAAATAACCGCTCTCGGGTCCGCCGGGGTATTGTATGAACCCAGGGTAAATCCCCGCCGCCAGCAACGTTCGTTGCAACCGCCGCGCGTGGTACGCATCGCCGGGCACCGCGGAAACAATCGGACTGGGCGTGTTGATCACGGGCCAGCCAGTGGCGCGCAACGCTGCCTTCACGCGCGCCGTGTTGCGCTCGAGCCGGCGGCGCATCGGCCGGTCGGTGCGAAAAACTCTCAGCGCGGCCAACGCCGCGTTCACCAGCGGCAACGGCAGCGGCGTGTTGCCCGTGAAAATCCGGCTCCGCTCCGCGATCCGCCCGCACACTTCGCGTGACGCCAGCACGGCCCCTCCATAAACTCCGAAAGCCTTGCTCAAGGTCACCGTCTGGATGACACGCGCACGGCTGAGGCCGGCCAATTCCACCGTTCCCCGGCCCAGTTTGCCGAGCACGCCCGCGCCGTGGGCGTCGTCCACGAGCAGACCGCCGTCGCGGGGGAGCAGTTTCAGATAGGCAGCCAGCGGCGCCAGCGAGCCATCATGCGAAAACATCCCGTCGGTGAGGAGCAGCGGTCTGGCCGATTTGCCCAGCCGCTTCATCCGCCGTGCGCAGTCCACATTGTCGCGATGCGTGAAGTGGAGGACCGGGCAGCCGAGCAGCAGCGCCGCGTCCTGCAGGCTTGCGTGCGCTCGCGCATCCACGAGCGCATGCGTGAATTCACCGGCCAATGCCTGCGCCACCACGAGATTTGTAAGGTAGCCGTTCGCGACGAACACCGCGCGCTCGACCTGGAAGAAATACGCGAGCTGCTGTTCGAGCTGTTCGTACAGCCAATGATTGCCCGTGGTTTTGCGGGAAGCGGCCACGTTCAGGCCGAATTTTTCCACACCCTCGGGCACCGCGCGCAACACCTCCGGGTGGCTCGCCAGGCGGAAATAATCGCAGCCGCCAAAGTAGGACAGCGTGCGGCCCCGGAAAAGTATATGCGTACGATCCACCTGTTGCATGGGGGGTGGCAAATCTTTCACGCCTCCATTCATAAACCAGCGCCGCGCCCAGGACACGGAGAAAATGTGAGCACGGAGCCCCGAGTTTTGTCCCTTGGGAAGAGGCGTATCCGCGCACTGCCCCCGGACCGCGGCTGTGTCCCGCGCCGGGCGGGATCAGCCGCAGCAGCATGGCCAAACGAGCCGTCAAAAAATTACCGATGCGCCCCTCTATTTTGACGTGCTGCGGCTGGTCGAGGACGACCCAGCCGCGCTCCGGGGACAGTCAGGCGTTACACCCCAATCAGAAGCCTGCGCCGTCAACGCGCTTGTGTTGCTGCGTTTATTTTGTTTGGCTTCGACGCGTGAAACCGGTGCCAGCCAAGTTCGTGCCGATGGTGATTAGTGTCGCGGTCGTGGCGCTGGCTTGGTTGATCCAAGTCCTGCCCGAAGTTTTTCCGGGGTTTGAGCTGTTCGAACGCCTCGAGTGGATCACCTACGACCAGCGGGTGCGCCTCGCCTTTGATGCCCACGCCCCGGTGGCGCCGAATCTGGGCGCGGTGTTCATCGACGATGAAAGCCTCGCGACCGTCAACCGGGATTATCGCGTTTATTGGCCGTGGCCACGCCAGCTTCACGGGCGGGTCATCCGCGAGTTGAAGGCGCAAGGGGTGAAGGTCGTGGGCTTTGACATTCGCTTTGGTGAATTGCATCCGCCCAATCCAGCCAAGGCCGTCGATGTGCCCGGAGTCGGCCGTCTGGAATCGGATGATTACTTTGCGTGGCAACTCCGGGAAACCGGCAACGTGGTGCTGCCCGCAATGGGCGAAACCACCGGCGGTGCCTGGCACGCGCTGATGCCGGCGGACTTGTTTCGCACCAATGCCGCTGCGACCGCGCACATCGTCAGCGACGCCGATTCCGATGGCGTGTTGCGCCGGGCGCGCGCGTTCCGCGACGATCCGGTGCATGGCCGCATCTGGCAACTCGCGATCGTCATGGCCGCGCGTGATCTGGGCCTCGACCTCGTAGGGCTTTCCCAACGTGCCGACCTTCCGCGAGCAGGGCATCCCTGTCGTATGGGACACCTGGTACGGAATGGTCGCGCCGGCCAACCTGCCGCGCGACCTGGTTG
>JAYUBJ010000167.1:0-2192 GCA_043740915.1 Verrucomicrobiota bacterium | reverse complement strand
AACACCACAGTTTACAAGGAAAGCGATTCCAGGGAACTGGAGCAGATGTTCGAGTTCTTGTCCTCGCTGGAGGTGGATGGCCACACCATCTCGCCCGGCTACGAATATGACGCGGCCAAAAAAGACATGATCAAGCGCCTCGGTAAAAAGCCGGAGGCCTTCTTCCTCACCCGGAAGATGACGAAGGAGAAATTCTCGAAGATTCAGGAATGGGGCGAGAAGTTCACCATTTTCGGCACCCCGGTCTATCAGGAGTTTCTCGCCGGCAAACGCGAGCTGTCCTGCACCGCGTGGGCGATTCCGACGCGCAACATCAAAGGCTGGAAAGCCCCGTGCTACCTGGTGACCGACGGCCATTTCGGCGGCTATCAAGAATTGCTCGGGAAGGTGGAGTGGGACAAATACGGCGTGCGGAACGGCGTGGCGCGCGACCCGCGCTGTGAGAACTGCATGGTCCACTGCGGCTACGAATCGAGCGGCGCGGTCGGCTCGGATTACCAGGCCGGCGACAACTGGAAGAACATCAAATACAACTTCGGCCCGAAACCAAAACCGTATTATGAAGGTCGCCATGTGAAAGCGTTCAACGGTGTTTCCATTGGCAAAGGCCACCTGGCCGACGCGAAGGCCGCGATCAATTCACCGCGCGCGGCGATGAGCGGTGCGCAGGCCGCTTTCTCCCGCAAGGAAGAGGTGCATGATCGCCCGCCGGAATAAACGCGGTCTGCCGATTAACTGAATTGGTTAAATGCCTATCATTACCTGCATCGAAGACCTGCGCCAGCTACACAAGAAGAACACCCCCAAGGCGTTTTACGACTATGTGGACTCGGGCAGCTATACCGAAGGCACCTACCGCGCCAACAGTGCTGACTTGGCGGCGCTCAAATTACGTCAAAGCGTCGGCGTTAATATGGAAAACCGCAGCACCGAATCGGTCATGATCGGGCAGAAGGTGAAGCTGCCCGTGGCGCTGGCGCCGGTGGGTCTGACGGGCATGCAATGGGCCGATGGCGAGATCCTCGCCGCGCGCGCGGCGGAAAAGTTCGGCGTGCCGTTCACGCTCCCGACCATGAGCATCTGCTCGATCGAGGATGTGGCGGCTGCGACCACCCAGCCCTTCTGGTTCCAGCTTTATGTGATGCGCGACCGCGACTTTGTCAGACGATTGATCGCGCGCGCCAAGGCGGCCAAATGCTCGGCGCTGATGCTGACGCTTGACTTACAAATCATCGGCCAGCGCCACAAGGATCTAAATAATGGCATGACGGTACCGCTCAAGATCATGCTTTCCAACCTGCTCAACCTCGCCACCAAGCCGGCCTGGGGTCTGCGCATGCTGGGTGCCAAGCGCAAGGTGTTTGGCAACATTGCCGGGCACGTGAAGGGTGCGGACGGCCTGGTCGCGCTCTCGCAGTGGATCTCCACCCAGTTCGATCCCACGCTCAACTGGGACGATGTGGAGTGGATCAAAAAGGAATGGGGCGGCAAACTCATCTTGAAAGGTATTCTGGATGTCGAAGACGCGAAGATCGCCGCCGCCACCGGTGCGGATGCCATCGTGGTCAGCAACCACGGCGGTCGCCAGCTCGACGGAGCGCTGTCGTCCATCAAAGCGCTGCCGCCCATTGTCGAAGCGGTGGGCGACAAGATCGAAGTATGGATGGATGGCGGCATCCGCAGCGGCCAGGATTTGCTGAAAGCGATCGCCTTGGGCGCGAAAGGCACATTGATCGGCCGTGCCTTTAACTTTGGCTTGGGTGCGGTGGGCGAAGCCGGTGTCACCAAGGCACTCGACATCATCCACAAGGAATTCGACACCAGCATGGCACTGTGCGGCGTCAAGAGCGTGGCTGAAATCGGGCGGCGCGTCGTTCTGTAGCCGGACTCAATATATTTTGAAAGATATTCGTGCCCATTTTATTTTCTGGCCCCTTAAGAAGAAGTCTTACGGGATCGAAGCCTCGCGGCGGCCAACTTGGTTCCGCAGCCATTCAGCGCAGTTTGAGAATCCGCACATCGTCGTGCTGGGCGCGGGTTTCGGTGGCCTGACGTTTTGCCAAACGCTCAATCGCTCCGCGGCGCGCCTCACGCTCGTTGATCGGCAGAATCACCACTTGTTCCAGCCGCTGCTCTATCAGGTCGCCACCGCTGGTCTCTCCGCGCCGGAAATCGCGCAGCCGATTCGTTCC
>JAYUBJ010000166.1:0-2195 GCA_043740915.1 Verrucomicrobiota bacterium | reverse complement strand
GAGGTCCGTTTGTCTGGCACGCCGCCAGTAAGCCAGACCCTGGTACGGAGTACAAGTTACAATTGTGTGACACACCGATGTCATTCCGGTGAACTTCCTCCCGGCCAGCGCCAGCAATGTCTATGCCGAACACTATTGGCGCGACGCCTGTCCTACGCATAAGGAATGCGCGCGAGGCGGTTAAAAATGCAACTTTGATCTGCGCCGGTGCATCTGGTAACTTCCATTCGGCGACACCAAGACCCGCGAACGAAAGCGACGATTATGGCACAAGCAATCATGGATCCGGAGGCCGTCCGGCGATTCGCGGACGAGTTGAAACGGTTCAACCTCGAGCTCCAAGGCCGGATGACCACGCTCCAGGCGAAATTCGCCTCGCTCGGTGATTCCTGGGGTGACCAGGAGCACGAGAAGTTCGCCACGGAATTTCAGCAAACGATGAAGGCGTTGAAAAAATTTACGGAAATTTCGAACCAGCACGCGCCGTATTTGTTGCGCAAAGCACAGCGCATTGAGGAGTATCTGGCCCAACGCTGACCCATGCCCCAACAAGCGCGTGTCACCTCGATCGAGGCCCTCGATGATTTCCGGGCGCGGCTGATCGTTTTTGTCGAGAAGGCTTCCGTGGCCGTGGACGACGTTCTCGGGGATGTCTCCCGCACTCGGCTTTGGATCGAGGGAGAGCAGCGGTTCCATTGGGAAACCCAGTTGCGCCGGCGGGCCCGCGAACTGGAGACCGCCGAACAGGAGCTGTTCAGCGCGCGCCTCAGCAGCTTGCGCGAGGCCACCACCAACCGGCAACTCGCCGTCCGCAAAGCCGGGCAGGCTCTGGACGAGGCGCAGAAAAAACTGGCGCTGCTCAAAAAATGGGACCGCCACTTCGACAGCGAAGTGATGCCGCTCGCGGCGCAGGTGGAGAAATTTCGCTCCCTGCTTTCCGCCGACCTGCGCCAAGCGGTGGCGTGGCTGGGCCGAGCGGTCGAAACTCTCGATGCCTATTCGGATCACCTGGCCCCGGTCACGCCGACCCCCGCCGATCCAGCGGTCGGCGGGACGGCGGCTAATCCGCCCGCGACTCCGGCCATCACGGCAGCGAAGCCGCCCGGGAAAATGGAGGGAAGTCCATGAGTTTGCTGGCCAGCCGAACTCATCTGGCGACCCTGGCGAAGGAGCTGTCCCGGAACTGGACCCAGACCCGGGAACGCTGGCAGGATCGCCGCAGCGCGGAGTTCGAGACGAAATATCTGGAGCCGTTGCAAACCCAAATGGTCGGCACCCTCGAAGCCCTGGAAAAACTTGACCGCGTCCTCACCAAAATCAGGAGTGACTGTGAGTAAGCCCATGGACGTGAGCGAGGCGCTCAATTTGCTGGGCAATCTGCGCCAGGCCATCCGCGAGACTGCCACCAAGGGCAATGGACTGGATCGCCTGTCCCGCGCGCAACTCCAGAAGGAACGTTCCGCGTTCGAGGCCGACGCCCGCAAATTGGAGGAGGAACTTGCCCTCACGACGGCCGGGGCGGAAACCGCGGCGAGGGCGGAGCGAACGCGGATCATCTCCCGCCACACGGTGCGGGGCGCGAGAATCCACCAAGCCAGCCAGCAGACTTTGCGCACACAAATCCAGCCGATTGATGAAGACGAAGGCCGGCGAAAATACGCGGTGCAGTCGGGGCTGCTGCAAGCGAGCCGTACGCGGGATACGGAAGTGGCGAATGCGAAACAGGTGCTCGAACAATTCCAGGCGGCGCTGGCACTGGAGGCCGATGATCTGGCCGGGTTGACTCAAAGGGTTCACGCCGCGCTTGGCGTTTTCCGAGACTTGGTTAAGGCTGCGGCGTCCGGCCCGCCGGTGGCCGCGGCCAACTTGCCGATGGATGGCAACGAGCAGCGCGAAACCTTCCGCCACCAGTTCACGCAAATGGAGGAGCAGTTACAACGCTTTCGACGGCTTCCAGGGCCGCTGATTTTCCGTTTCCTCACCCTGCCGATGCTGCTTTCCCTCGCCATCCTCGCGCATGTCGCCGTCGGTGGCTTCATGCTCGTCCGGGGGGCGGTTCCCGTTTCCTACGAGGGTCTGGGCGGGTCGCTCGCGGGGTTCCTGGTGGTCCTGATTTTTCTTTGGTTCATCGCGCGGCGCCAGGTCAGACCCGTGGCCACTGCGCTCGGCGGCGCGCTGGCCCAGGCGCGGCAGTG
>JAYUBJ010000165.1:0-2213 GCA_043740915.1 Verrucomicrobiota bacterium | reverse complement strand
GGCTTTCCGGGCACCGACGATTTCGCAAACGCCACCCAGGGCTTCGATCCCCTTGCGGGCGGAGGCGCTGAAGGCGTGGGCCGTCACCGTCAATTTTTTCGTCAGCTTGCCGGTGCCGAGAATTTTGACGCCGGCGCCGGGGCCATTGGCGCTGCCGGTCGCGCGCAAAGCCACTTCATCAACATGGGCACCCTCCTCAAACTCATTGAGCGCATCCAAGTTTACCGGGATGTAAACCGTCGCGTGCCGCGCATTGTTGAAGCCGCGTTTGGGAATGCGGCGGATCAGCGGCATCTGGCCGCCTTCAAAACCGATGCGGATGGAACTGCCGGAACGGGCCGTCTGGCCCTTGCCACCGCGGCCGCTCGTCTTGCCATGGCCGCTGGATTCGCCCTGGCCGAGCCGTTTACGGCGATGCTTTGCTCCGGGGCGGGGTTTTAAATCGTGTAAACGCATACTCAATTAAGCTGTAACCGCGACTTCTTTTTTGATGCGCAACTCGACGCCGCGCAGTTGGGCGATTTGTTCCCGCAGGCGCAGGCTCTGCAAGCCCGCGAGGGTCGCCTTGGCCACATTGGCCGCGTTGCTGGAACCCATCGACTTGCTCAAAATGTCTTTCACGCCTGCCGACTCCACCACCGCACGGACAGTCTTGCCGGCGATGATGCCGGTGCCCGGCGACGCGGGACGCAGGAGCACCTTCGCGCCGCCAAACGTGGAATAAACTTCGTGCGGAATGGTCGTTCCGGCCAGTGAGACGGTGACCATTTGTTGCTTGGAGAAGTCTCCGCCCTTGCGGATGGCCTCGGACACTTCGGCTGCTTTACCCATGCCCAACCCCACCCGGCCGCGCTTGTCTCCAGTGACCACGAGCGCGCTAAAGCTGAAACGGCGGCCGCCCTTGACGACCTTCGAGTTGCGGTTGATAAAGATGACCTTCTCCGTCAACTCGTGGACCGGTTTGCCGTCGCTTGATAATTCGGACGACTCGCCGGGAGGCTTATCCCGGCGGGGGCCGCGGGATGGGCCGCGTCCCGGACCACGCCCAGGGCCACCGCGCCCGGCGGGACCCCGACCCGGACCGCCACTACGACCGCCACCGAAATTTGATTTGGTTGGTTCTGCCACAATATGATTCTCCTGATTCGGTTAAAATTGCAGTCCCGCTTCGCGGGCCGCGTCGGCCAGCGCTTTGACTTTGCCGTGATACCGCGCGCCGCAGCGGTCAAACACCACCTGCTTGATCCCCTTGCCCAAGGCGGCTTCCGCCGCGACCTGGCCGATGCGCTTCGCGCTAATCACATTGGCCGCCAGCTTGTCGCGATCTGGCAACGCCTTGTTCAGTGTCGAAGCCGCCGCCAGCGTTGTCCCGTTGCTGTCGTCGATGAACTGGACGTGAATATTTTTTCCGGTGAAGCGCACAGCCATGCGCGGACGCACGGTGGTGCCGACCACTTTCTTGCGAATCCGCCACACCCGGAGTTGCGCCAGACGATTTTTCTTTTCGGTTCTCATTTCATTGGGGCCACGGATTTGCCGTAGCCAAAATTATCTTCGATTATTGGACGGTCTTGCCTTCCTTGCGGATGACCTTCTCGTCGCTGTAACGGACCCCTTTGCCCTTGTACGGCTCCGGCGGGTAGTAGCTGCGGATTTCCGCGGCGACCTGTCCGACCACCTGCTTGTTCGGCCCTTCAATAGTGAGCTTGGTGTTTTCCTCGACGGTCACCTTGATCTGGTCGGGGATCGGATACAAAATGGGGTGCGAATAGCCGAGGCTCAGGTTTACGTTTTTGCCCTGCACGGCGGCCTTGAAACCGACGCCCTGGATTTCCAGTTTCTTGACAAAGCCATCGGTCACACCTTTGACCATGTTGTTCAGAATCGAGCGGCTCAGTCCGTGCAGCGCCCTGGCTTTGGCGTCCTCACCCTCGCGGCTGACCAGCACCTGGCTGCCGTCCAGCTTGGCCGTGGTGCGCTTGGGCAGTTCAAAATCGAGCTTGCCCTTCGGCCCTTCGACAAAAACTTTCTGGCCCTTGATCTCCACCTTCACTTTGGCGGGAATCACAATGGGCTGTTTTCCAATTCTTGACATAAATAAATCAGTGCAAAGTTACCAGACGAAGCACAGCAACTCTCCGCCAACGTTCTGTTTGCGTGCGTCACCACCGGTCATCACGCCGCGCGGCGTCGAGAGAATGGCCACTCCCATG
>JAYUBJ010000164.1:0-7437 GCA_043740915.1 Verrucomicrobiota bacterium | reverse complement strand
CCACACGCCCCCGCGCCCGGCGCGAAGTTTGGAGACTTCTTTTTCCGTGAACTCCAACACGCCGTAAGGGGGATCCGTGCAGACGGCCTGGAACGAGCGCGGTTGGCACTCGCGCAGCCAGTCGAAGCAGTCAGCATGGTGAATTCGATACATTTGTTACCTGCGCACAGTTTCAACTATAGGCGAAAGACAATCAAGCCCGAAGTCTGTATCAACTATGGGCGAAATGGATGCCAAAGTAACCATCGGGCGGTTTATTCGCAAACTGCGCGAGCAAAAGCAACTCACCCAGGAACAACTGGCCACCAAAACGGGCATCACTTATCAGCACCTCTCCGGGATGGAAAACGGCCGCGAGAACTTTTCCATCGACATTCTTGAATCCCTCGCCCGCGCGCTCGCGCACCCGCTGCCACAATTAGTCATGGGCGCGTTTGCTCCCGAACCAGCCGAATCAGGCGTGATGGTAAACCGTAAGCACTTCCGCCCGCAAGTGCCGCTGCCGCCTGGAATGAAGACCTCCCATTTGGAGGCGGCGATGAACGCCACGCAAAACATTGTGGCCTGCATCAACGCCAACCTGCTTGCCAGCGGAGCGAAGCCGCTGCCGGAATACATTCAGGGCAATAATTTCAGCGGACTCGTCTCGAACATCTTCTGCGACGCGTTGAACGACCACTCGCCTTACAAACACAATTCCCACCAAGCTTATCCAGATCTCATTAATCCATCAGCGAAGCTGGGCGGCAAGCTCGCCGGCTTGGAAATAAAATCAACCATTCAAATCGGCAAAGGCGGCGAGAGCCACAACGGCCACTCTGGCTGGCACCTGATCGCGTGTTTTCAGATCGAGCCTCAGACAGGAAATGTTCGTTTTATCCATCTGATGTTCGCCGTCTTGAATGGACACACTCTTGCCGAAGCGGACTGGACTTACGTAGGTAGCAAAGTCAATGCGACCACGGGCAGTCGCCACACCGAGACCTACAATACAACCCTCGCAGGCACGACAAAACTCCGGGATGGCTCCGTTTTCCTTGACCCAACGGTCGTGATTTTTAAGCGCTGGCGTCAGGGACGCAAGGGGCCTGTGCCCCCTTATTCAATCTTCGCCTGTTAAGCCAAAGCCGGCTTTTCCCAATGCCCCGGCGTGGCCTGCTCGCTTTGCATGAGCAAAGCGGAGAATGGTTTCTTCGCCAAATGCGCTGCCGAGCACTTGCAGACCGGCGGTCATTTCCCTTTGGGCGTGAATCCTTCCGGCAGCCACATATCCACCGGGAGCCAGGTTTCCTTGCCGTCGCGGTGATGGCAGACGACGACGCTGCCGGACTGGCCGATGGAAAATGATTTTACGGACGCACTCGACTCAAAGTCTGCGTCGGGAATCTTGGTGAACTCAATGCCGTTCACGAACTCGCCCGCCTGCACGAACAGCCGTCCGCATGAGGCATCGAACCACACGCGCTCGGCCACCAATTCATCCCAGGAAATGTCCACGTTCATTGAGTTCACCTATAAACTTTTCCAGTCCCGCTTGCAAACCTCGATTCAACTCGCGTTCAAGCCCGCGAATTGGTCCGTCCACACGGTCGTACACGCCAACCGGCCGGTTGTCCCGGAATACATGGATGTGCCGCCCGCCGTGATCCGCAGCAGTGAACTGGAAAATATAACCCTCGTATTTGCGGCGCATCTGGTAACTTGAAATCCATCTAACCACGGATGCACACGGATGCACACGGATTTTTACCGGGTCAGCTGGGTGAGGGCGCGGACACCTTGAATGTTTCAGCCCAAGGCAACAGCGCCGGCATGATAGTGGGATACAACGCGACGCCGTGCGCGAGTTGCGCAGCACGGCGTTGGAGCGCGGCCTGGCCGGGAATGCGGACCGGTGGTGCTCCCGCTCGCACGGGGGTGTCCTGGCATGATCGGGCGAAGAAACTCGTCTCCCGCAGGAACTCGTCGAGACCGCCAAAAAAGTCCGGGTTGATGATTTGCAAGAAAACCGAAGCTCCCCAGCGCTTCACGTCATCCGCGCGACCGTGGCCGGCGAGTGCGCTCGTCATTGCCTCCACGATCAACGCGAGCGCAAAACCCTTGTGACCCAAGTCCAGCCCGCCCAGCGGCAGGAGCGATCCACCCTGGCCATTAAATAAAACGCTCGGATCGTCGGTCGTCTGTCCGGCGCGGTCAATGAGCCACGGTCCGGTTAGTCGCTCGCCCGCTGTCGCCAGTCGTTGACAAAGCCCGTTCGCGATGGTGGAGCTGCTGATGTCGATGAGGATTGGCCCGTTGGCCGTCGGAATCCCAGCAGCCATCGGGTTCGGAGTGAAGCGCGGGGCAATGCCGCCATGCGGCGTGACCGTGCGGCCCGCCGGATCCGAGGAATAAAGCAGGATTAGGAGCCCAGCATCCGTGACCGGCTTCAAATAGGCCTGGAGGCAACCGATGTGATGGCTTTTTCGAATTGCCACGGTAACGACCGGATGCTTCTCAACTCGCGCTTGTGCAACACCGATGGCCCGGCGCACAAGCCATGGTCCCGGCAAATAACGTCCATCCCAGGTCAACGCCGACCCATGGTCGGCCACTGTTTCCGGCTCGCCCTGCTTTTCCATGAAGCCGTCCTGGAGTGACTTCAAGTAAGACGGAAGCAGCGCAAAGCCGTGCGTGGTGTGGCCGAGCAAATCCCCTTCCAACAACACTTCCGCCACGTCGTGCGCACGATCCTCGGCCAGGCCAGCCGCGACGAAGAGAAGTTCGCCGAAACGCAGCAGATCGGCGGCGGCGAATCTCTGGGCTACGGAATCAGCGGGCGAGAGTGGCTGGCTGCTCATAAATCAACCGAGCGGCGCCTTCATTTTGTGCCAGCCGGTGCTTTGCTCATAGGCGTGCGCGATTTTCAAAATGGTTTCCTCACCAAATGGTTTGCCAAGCAATTGCAAACCAATGGGTAGTTGCGGCGATGTCGTAAATCCGCACGGAAGGCTCAGGCCAGGCGTGCCGGCGAGGTTGCAGGAGATGGTGAAGATGTCGGAGAGATACATCTGCAACGGGTCGTCGGACTTTTCGCCGACCTTGAAGGCCGCCGTCGGCGTGGTGGGCGAGACAATGGCATCCACGGTTTCAAAGGCTTTTAGAAAATCCTGCCGGATAAGCGTCCGGACTTTCTGCGCGCGCAGATAATAGGCGTCGTAATAGCCGCTGCTCAGGACGTAAGTGCCGAGGATGATGCGGCGCTTCACTTCCGCGCCGAAACCCGCGCCGCGGGTATTGCTGTAAAGCGAGAGCGGATCGGCGCCCTCGACGCGCATTCCGTAACGGATGCCGTCGAAACGGGCGAGGTTCGCGCTCGCCTCGGCGGTGGCCACAATGTAGTAGGTCGCCACCGCGTAATCGGTGTGGGGGAGGGAAATCTCGACGACCTCCGCACCCAGCTCCTGCAGTTTCTGCACGGCGGCATCGACGGCGGCCTTCACTTCCGGATCGAGGCCGCCGATCAGGTATTCCTTGGGCAGGCCAAGCTTGAGTCCTTTGATGTTGCCGTCGAGGGCGGCAGTGTAATCCGGCACGGGCTGCGGCACGCTGGTCGAGTCGCGTTCGTCGCGCCCGCTCAATACGTTCAACATCGTGGCGGCGTCATGCACGTCTTTGGTGAACGGGCCAATCTGGTCCAGCGACGAGGCGAAAGCGACGAGACCGTAACGCGAGACACGGCCGTAAGTCGGCTTCAAGCCCACGCAGCCACAGAGCGCGGCGGGTTGGCGGATGGAACCGCCGGTGTCGGAACCGAGCGTCGCGAACGCTTCATCGGCGGCCACCGCCGCCGCCGAACCGCCAGAGGAACCGCCGGGAATGCGCGTGGTGTCCCACGGATTGCGCGTGGTGAAAAAGGCGGAATTCTCCGTCGAACTGCCCATTGCAAATTCGTCCATGTTGAGCCGGCCGAAAACAATTGCGCCGGCGGCCCGCAATTTTTCGATCACGGTCGCGTCGTAGGGCGAAATGAAGTTACCGAGAATTTTGGAACCGCAATTGAGCGGCTGGTTCTTTACGCAGAGTACGTCCTTGACGGCAATGGGCACGCCGAGGAGCGGCCGCTCTTTGAAATCCGCGCCGACGGCAATGGCTGCGTCCGCCGCGTCGGCTTGGGCGAGCGCGTCGGCGGCATCGTGGCTGAGGAAGGCCTTGATCTGGCCGTCCACGCGCTGGATTTGGTCGAGGCAGGCCTGCGTGGCTTCGCGGGCGGATACCTCGCGCCGGGCGAGCCTGGCGGTGAGTTCGGCAATGGTGAGCTGGTTCAACATGGCAGGTGGTGGCTACTCCACAATTTTCGGCACCATGAAAAGACCGTTGGCCTTGGCGGGGGCGTTGCGGAGCGCGTCTTCGTTCGACAGGGAAGGGTGGATTTCATCCGGCCGCATGACATTCACCAACGGCACGGCGTGCGCGGTCGGCTCGACGCCGGCCACCTCGACCTCCTTCAATTTCTCGATGTAACCGAGGATGCCGGCCATTTGTGCGCTGAGTTTGGCTTCCTCGGCAGGGGTCAGGGAAATGCGCGCGAGATGCGCGACATATTTGACGTCAAAGTCGGAGGCGGGCATGGGGTGAACTAGGGTTCAAAGTTCAAGGTTCAAGGTTCAAAGTTGGCCGGGCGGAGGGCTGTTGAGCGCGAGGAGCGCCTCAGTCTGCCAGGCGCGCGGTTATCAATCCTCGTCGAATTTGCGTTGCAGGAGCGCCTCCAGTTCGTGGACGGCCTGCGGGGCGTCGCCGCCATTGGCGACCACGAGAATTTTACAGCCCGGCCCCGCGGCGAGCATCATCAGGCCCATGATGCTTTTGCCGTTCACCCGCTCGCCGTCCTTTTCCACAAAGACGTCGGACGCAAAGCGCGTGGCGATCTTGACGAACATGGCGGCGGGCCGGGCATGAATCCCCAGCTTGTTGACGACCACCAGTTCCTTGGTGACGGTCAATTCTTCGCCGGAATCTTTTTTGGCCGCGCTCATCGTGCCGGAATGATTGCCAAACCAGCCCGGTTTGCCAATGAATATTAGAGCGTCGGCTTCTTGGACATTTTGGCGATGAGCCGGTCATTCAATTCTTGGGCCGGATTATAGCCCGAAGCCTTCAGTTTCGTCTGAAAGGCGGCGACTTCAATCAAGCGCGCGAGGTCGCGGCCGGGCCGGACGGGAATCGTGATGTGCGGAATATCCACCCCCAGAATCTTCACGAATTCCTCGTCGATGCCGAGCCGGTCCACATCGGGCACCTCATTCCAAGTCTTCAGGGTGACCACGAGGTCGATCCGCTTCTCTCCACGGATGCTTTTGACGCCGAACATCGCGGCGACATTGATGATGCCAATGCCACGCACCTCCATGTGGTTGCGGGTGAGTTCGGCGCTGGTGCCTATGACTTCGCGTCCGTCGATGAGCGTCACCTTGGTGATGTCATCGGCCACCAGGCTGTAGCCGCGTTCGATCAACGCGAGCACCGACTCGCTCTTGCCGACGCCGCTTTCGCCGCGGATGACCACGCCGACGCCGAGAATATCCACCATGCTGCCAATTTCCGTGCCGTGCGGCGCGAACATCATTTCCAGCGCCAGCGTGGCCACGTTGATGAACTTCATCGTGATCAGCGGGCATTGGAAAATCGGGATGTCGGCCTTTTCCGCCGCCCGGAGAAACAATTTATCAGGCTGAATATTGCGGCTGAAAACGATGCACGGAATTTTATGGGAGAGCAGATCGGCATAGCGTTGCTCCCGGCCCTCCCGCGGGAGCGATTTAAGAAACGTGGATTCCGCGCTGCCGATGACCTGCACCCGCTTGCTGGCAAAGTATTTGGTGAAGCCGGCCAGCGCCAGGCCGGGCCGGTTCACAGTGGGTTCCCGGATGATGCGTTTCAGGCCTTGCGCGCCCGCCACCAGTTTCAGTTCCAGCGCGCTGGCGTGATCGGTGTAAAACCGCTCCACGGTGATGACGTCGCGTTCCATGGGTCAGAGTCTAAACTTGAAAGTGAAAAAGGGAAGTCTGCAAAGGCCCGCCGCTACATGTTGAAATCCGGCCCCAGATAAATCTCCCTCGCCTTGGGATCGTTCGGCATGTCGGGGCCATTGCCTTCGTAAATCACTTTGCCCTGGTGAATCAGATAGGCCCGGTCCACCAGCTTTAACGTCTCGCGCACGTTGTGGTCGGTGATCAATATGCCCAGGCCGCGCTCTCTCAGACGCCTCACAATTTTTTGCACCTCATAAACCGCGATGGGATCAATGCCGCTGAACGGCTCATCCAGCAACAGCAGCTTCGGGCTCGTCACCAGGGCCCGGGTGATCTCCAGCCGGCGCTTTTCGCCGCCGCTCAAGGTGTAAGCCATGCTCTTCGCCATCGGCGTCAAGTCGAGCTCATCCAGCAAATACTTCAGCCGCACCTGCCGTTCCTCCGCGCCCATGGCGCAGGTTTCCAGGATCGCCAGAATGTTTTGCTCCACCGTCAGCTTGCGGAAAATGGACGGCTCCTGCGTCAGATAACCGATCCCCAGCCGGGCGCGCCGGTGCATCGGCAGGCGCGTGATGTCCCGTCCCTGGAACCGGACGGCCCCTTCGTCCGGCCGCACCACGCCGACCACCATGTTGAAGGTCGTCGTTTTGCCCGCGCCGTTCGGGCCGAGCAGACCGACGATTTCGCCGGCCTGGACGAAAATGGACACGCCATCGACGACGCGGCGGGCGATGCGACGCTGGCGATACGATTTGGCCAGGCTGTCCGTTTCCAACAGTTTGGCGGAAGGATCCACCGCCACCGGAGCGGCGGCCGGGATTTCTTTCATCACTTCTTCTGGCTGCGGTTCGCTCATGTCAGGCAAAATCTGCGTGTTTTCCGAATCACTTTGGCGGTGGCCCGTCCCCTTTGGGTTCGGTGACGGTATAGTTGCCCTTCGCCTTGAACTTGTTGTTCGCGCGATCCCACAGCAACACGTCCGCGCCCGTGACCTCAAGCTGCCGGAGAACATTGGTGCGCGCTTTCGTCGCCGTCGGCATGAGCTGCAGCACCGGACGGCCCGTCAATTCCACAATGCTGTTCGTCCCCGTGAACACCGCCTTGGTGCCGGTGGCCCGGCTGTCGCCCTGTCGAATGATCACGTTGTGCTCGGCGACAATGTCCGTGACCTGATGATCCTGAGGCGACAAGCGGACCGTCGCCAGATCGCAAAGCAACTTCCAAGGCGGGGTGTTCGTCGCACCCGGGCGCGGCGCCAGCTGATCCACCACCACGTTTTTTTCCGCGATGATTTTTTCGATTTCATTGCCGCTGGCTGACAGTCGCAGGTGGACGGTGTCGGAAGTCAGTTTCCAAGGCGTGTCCTTTCCTCCGGGCCCGCGTGCCTCGGTCTGTTTGACAACCACATTCTCCCGCGCTTCGATGT
>JAYUBJ010000163.1:0-7443 GCA_043740915.1 Verrucomicrobiota bacterium | reverse complement strand
GATGAAGCTTTTCTACACCGGTCCGGTGGTGAACACGGAGATGCTCGTGATGATGCTGGAGAAGCACGGGATCGCCGCGATGCAGGAGTTTGTCGATCCTATTCTGCCGGACGATGGCGATCTCAATCGCGAGGCCAAGGTGCTGGTACCGGAAGCGGATTACGAGCGCGCGTACAGTCTGTTTTACAGTCCACGCGAGGATGAGTTGTAACGGGGAGTTGTACCACGAATAGACACGAATCGGAGCGGTTTGAAAGCTAGTCCCACAGCAGCGGCATCATAGAGTCTGGAGCATGAACCTCGCCCAAAAGCGGCGCAGCAGCGCACGCAGTCCAAAACGCTGGCGCGCATTCATAGAGCCGTGGGATTAGGCTATAACCTCTGTTTGATTCTGGACGCGGGTTTTGAACTCTGAATTCGTGTCCATTCGTGTTTATTCGTGGTTGACACCCCTACGCCAGGATTGCTTTCACCGGGTTGGCTTCTTCCACGCCGGTCAGCCGTTGGTCCAAGCCCTGGAACTTGTAACTCAGTTTGTGGTGGTCCACGCCGAGACAATGCAGGATGGTGGCGTTGAGGTCGCGGATGTGTACCGGATCCTGCACAATGTTGTAGCTGAAGTCATCCGTTTCGCCGTAGGTCATCCCGCCTTTGATGCCGCCCCCCGCCATCCAGATGCTGTAGCAGCGTGGGTGATGGTCGCGGCCATATTCCGTCCGCGAGAGTTTGCCCTGGCAATAAACCGTGCGGCCAAATTCGCCGCCCCATACGACGAGGGTATCGTCCAACATGCCGCGCTGTTTCAGGTCGGTGATCAATCCCGCACAGGCGTGATCGACATCGCGGCATTGCAACGGCAGGTCGCGGGTGAGGTCGCCGTGGTGGTCCCATTCGCGATGGAACAACTCGATGCTTCGCACGCCGCGCTCGGCCAGGCGGCGGGCGAGCAGGCAGCTCGCGGCGAACGTGCCGGGCACGGTCACTTCCGGGCCGTAAAGGTCCAGCGTCGCCTTTGATTCCTTGGAGATGTCGGTCAACTCCGGAACGGAAGTCTGCATGCGAAAGGCCATTTCGTATTGGGCAATGCGCGTTTGGATTTCCGGATCGCCGTAACGGCTGAGATGGTTTTCGTTCATTTTCGCCAGTGAATCGAGCATTTGCCGCCGGGTATCCGCGTCCACGCCCGGAGGATTGTTGATGAACAGCACCGGATCACCCTTGGCGCGCAAACTCACGCCCTGATGTTTGGAGGGCAGAAAACCGGAACCCCACAGCCGTTGATAAAGCGCTTGAGCATCGCGTTTGGCCGACCAGCTCGGCGTCATCACCACGAACGCGGGCAGGTTGTCGCACTCGCTGCCCAACCCGTAGGAAAGCCACGAGCCGAGGCTGGGCTTGCCGGGAATTTGATTGCCGGTCTGGATGAAAGTC
Source organism: Verrucomicrobiota bacterium (assembly GCA_043740915.1). Lineage (GTDB taxonomy): Bacteria > Verrucomicrobiota > Verrucomicrobiia > Limisphaerales > JAYTXL01 > JAYTXL01. The sequence continues at coordinate 6,012 of JAYUBJ010000163.1, read as the reverse complement.
ACGGCGGGATCGTGGTTGATGGCCTCGGTGTGGATGGTTTTGATGATCGCCAGTTCATCGGCGACCGTCGCGGTGTGGGACAACAGTTCGCTAAACCACGCGCCGCCTTTGCCATGCTGCTTGAATTTGTAAATCGAGGGCGCGATGGGGAAGCGCGCCTGGCCGGAAGTCATCGTGGTCAGGCGCTGGCCCTTGCGCACAGAGTCAGGCAAGTCTTTGTCATACAACTCGGCGAGCTTCGGTTTGTAGTCGAGCAGGTCGATCTGTGACGGCGCACCGTTCATGAACAGATAAATAATGCGCTTGGCCTTCGGCGCAAAATGAGGCAGGCCGGGCAGGGCAGGGTGGGCCTTGGGGGCGCTCGCTGTTTTTGACGTGGCGGCTTTCGTCAATTCCGGGAACAGCAGCGACGCCAGGGCAATGCGTCCGACGCTCAAGCCGGTGTTGGCCAAGAACTGCCGGCGCGTTTGCATCTGAAGGTAATCGTGTAGCGGGTTCATAAACGTGGTGACTTAATTTTTGGTGACAACCTCGTCGAGGTTCAGCAGCAAATTGGCCACCATGGCGTAAGCGGCCAGTTCCGACGGGTTCAAGGTCACGTTCACGAGTGATTCGCCGACCGTGAGCAACTTCTTGGCGGCGTCCGCGTCGGTCTTATATTTAGCCAGGTGAGTGTCGAGCGTTTGTTGGAGGATCGCCTGCTCCATTGCATTTGGTTGCCGCGCGGTGGCGAGGCGGAAGCCAAAGCGGAGCCGATCGGCAGCGGTGGTGCCGCCTTGCAGGAGCATCCGTTGGCCGAGCTGGCGCGCGGCTTCGACGTGTTGAGGATCGTTCATCAGCAACAGCGCCTGCAACGGCGTGTTGGTGCGTTCGCGCCGGACGACGCAGGCCTCGCGCGATGGAGCGTCGAAGGTTGACATCGACGGCGGCGGCGCGGTGCGTTTCCAGAAGAGGTAAAGGCTGCGGCGATACAGCGCCTCGCCGTTGTCCTGGGTGTATTTGGAGGTGCTGCTGGAGGTGTAGGCGACCGCTTCCCAGATGCCGGGCGGCTGATAGGGCCGCACACCGCGACCGCCCATTTTCTGGTTTAAGAGACCGCTCAAGAACAGGGCGTTGTCCCGGAGCATCTCGGCGTCGAGCCGGAAACGCGGGCCGCGCGCGTACAGGCGGTTGTCCGGATCGGCCTTCAACAACGCCGGGGTGACGGTGGATTGCTGGCGATAGGTGGCGGAGGTCACCAGGAGACGATGGAGTTTCTTGATGTCCCAGCCCGTGCTGATGAACTCGGTGGCGAGCCAGTCGAGCAATTCCAGATGCGACGGCCATTCGCCTTGGGCGCCAAAGTCGCCGGACGTCTTCACGATGCCGGTGCCGAAAAACTGCTGCCAATAACGATTGACCGTCACCCGCGCGGTCAACGGATGTTTGGGATCCGTCAACCAACGGGCGAAGTCGAGCCGGTTGGTCGTGCTGCTTTTCGCGAGCGGCGGGAGAAAGGCCGGCACTCCGCGCTGCACCGGATCGCCTTTTTTGTCGTATTCGCCGCGTTTGAGGATGAACGCCGTGCGCGGTTCGTTCATTTCCTGCATGACGAGGGTGGAAGGACGCGCGTTCTCGAGTTGCTCCCGTTGGGCCTTCACCGAGGTTAAATCATTCTGGATCGGTGCCAGCACCGCGCGGGCGGCGGTAAAAATATTCTCCACGTAATAATCACGCAGCAGTTGCTTTTGTTGATCGCTCCGTTTGGCGGCTTCGACTTTGACCGCGTCCAGGACTGGCTGCGGCAGTGGCTGATTGGGCTTGATTCGCTGCTGGGTCTCCCAGGCCAATTGCGAAATGCCCGGATCCACCACGGGTTTGTGGGCGGTGACCAGGCCGGCTTTGTCCCAATACACCGTCCCACCCGACTGGGTGAAGGCCATGCCGTCGAGTTTTGTGCCGGGCGTGATGCCCATCTTCGCAGCGTCGATCTCGAGGCGGACCCATTGCCCGGCGGCGGGCAGCGGTCCAGCCAGGACTTTTTTGGTGGTGTTCTTTTCGCCGAACGCGATGGTGTCCTCGTCGCCCCAATTCGCGCGATGTTCCCAGTCGGTGGAATGAAATTGGAGCATGATCGCCTTGGGCAGGTCGGTCGGTTCCAGGTAAACGTACGCGAACAAGGTGTCGCCTTCGCCGGTGGTGAGCGGCTGGGAAACGCCGGTGAACAAATCCTGCGCCACTGCTTTGGCCGATCGTTTTAGCGATTGTTTGCCGCTGAAAACCTTCCCCGTGTCCGCCGCGACCCACTGCAACGGCGGATTGTCCTTGGTGAAATCCGCTTTGGCTCCCGCGGGAAATTCATCCTCGACCCAGACCAGTTCAGTGGGTGGTTTGGCCGGCGTGTTCGTGAGGGCGGGCGGCTCCTCGTATTTGACGCGGGCGACTTCACTCCGGAGTTTTGTTTCGAGCCCGGCGATCCGGCCATTGTAAACCTCGAGCTGCTTTTGCTGCTCGGGCGAAATGAGTTTGAGGATGGGTGGCGGCAGCAGCGCGTTTCCGTCCATCGGATTTTCATTCGCATTGTTGAAAAAGGCGTAGAGTGAATAGAACTCGCGTTGCAACAATGGATCAAACTTGTGATCGTGGCAGACGGCGCAACCGGCGGTCAGGCCGAGCCAGATGGTCGAGGCGGTTTCCGTGCGATCGACCGTGTAGCGCACTTGGAATTCTTCCGGAATGGCGCCGCCTTCGCTGGTGCTGACGTTGCAGCGGTTGAAGCCGGAGGCAATTAATTGGTCCTGGGTAGGGTTGGGCAGCAAATCGCCGGCAAGTTGTTCGAGCGTGAATTGGTTGAATGGCAAATTGCGATTGAACGCGCCGACCACCCAGTCGCGGTACGGCCACATCGACCGTTCATTGTCCAGATGCAGGCCGTGGGTGTCGCCGTAACGCGCACTGTCCAGCCAGAAGCGCGCCATGTGTTCGCCGTAGCGGGGCGACTTCAGCAACCGATCCACCAGGACTTCATAGGCGTCGGGGCTTCGGTCGGCCAGGAAATCGTCCACCTCCTCCAGCGTCGGCGGCAGTCCGGTAAGATCAAAGGTCACCCGCCGGATCAGAGTTTCCTTCGGCGCTTCGGGCGAAGGCGCGAGATGCCGCGATTCCAGTTTGGCGGCGATGAAATAATCGATCGCGTTTCGCGGATGGTAGTTTTTACTTACCGTCGGCAGCGCCGGCTGGCTGGGTGGCACGAAGGACCAGTGTCCCTGGTATTTCGCGCCTTGGTCGATCCAATGCCGCAGCAGTGCGATTTGCTCCGGCTTGAGTTTCTTGCCCGACTCTCCCTGCGGCATCAGGTCGTCGGGATTCTTCGTGCTGACGCGTTTCCACATTGCGCTGGCTCTTGCGTCCTTGGGTTTGATGGCCTGATAGCCCCCCAGGTCTTTATAGGCGCCCTCCGGAATATCGAGGCGCAATTTTGCCTTCCGCTTATTTTCATCAGGGCCGTGGCATTGGTAACAGTTCTCCGAGAGAATCGGCCGGATGTCGCGGTTGAAATCGACGGTCTTGCCGCGGGCGGGGGCGGCGCGGGCGGTGCCCAAAAAATTCAGAACGAGAGCGAAACAAACGGCGAACCTCATTGGGGTGGTTGAAAAATCTATCATCTCTCTCATACTGACTGTGTTGGGGTTGTGATATTCAGGAAAAATCTAACGTTGAACCCGCGAAAAGGCCACAGAAGATTGTGGTCCTCGGCGGGTGGGGTGCATCCCAATTTCTTGCAAGGGAGTCCGGGAGAATCCACGGTTCGTGAAAGGCGGCGAAGCATGTGACTAAACCGGACCGCGAGTTGTCCCAATTCGCAGCGCGTGAAAGAACCGGGGTGCGCGGCGTTAATCTCAACGCTGGTTGGTAGGCGACGCGCTGCGGTTTGGGACAAGCTGCGGTCCGGGAGGGGGAGTGCCGGGTAAGGGTTGATTTTGAACACATTCAACGGGAATACCATCGCGCAGCAGCCGGTGAAAGGCGCGGTTCGTCTGGGTGAGCGACGGCGTCCCCACCCGCAGCACTTTTCTCAATGCCTCCTCCCGCGCCTCCTCGGGAATGGCCGGGTTCAACCGCCGGATAGCCTCGCGCAAGCGCCCCACCAGCACCACCTCGCCGAACGAATCCCGTTCCGCCGCCGGCTCACCAGGCGCGAGATGCGGCCCGCGCCCGATGTATTTCAGGAAGATGAGGCCGAGGACGACGTGCTTGTATTCCGCCGCGTCCATGTTCGACCGCAGCTTGTCGGCGGCGAGCCAGAGTTTGGCCTCGAAGCCAATTTTGGCGGAGGAATCTTTGGGGCCGTTGGACTTGGTGCGGGCGATGGTCGGTTCTGGATGCAATTTTTCGCAGAATCCCCTGTAGCCGCAGAAAAAGATGGTGCGCTTAGCAGGACTTGAACCTGCACGCCTTACGGCACTACCACCTCAAAGTAGCGTGTCTGCCAATTCCACCATAAGCGCTCCGACGGATGGGATTGAAACAGTTCATCCAAACTCTGCAAGCTTTTTGCGGCCGCCCGCGGGCGACTAGATTTCAGGTGGATTTTTTTGAGGCAACTCCTTAACCTTTGGTCATGCCAGAGAAGAATTTGAACGAAATCCCGCGCGAGCTGCGCGGCTTGTATGAAAAGGGGAGTGCGGCGCTGCAGCGAAACAACCTGGATTATGCCATCGCCATCTTCATGCAGGTGTTGCTGAAGGAACCGGGGTTTTACGATTGCCGCGAGTCCTTGCGCGCGGCCCAGCTCAAAAAATCTGGTGGCACCACGAATATTTTCAAGAAAGTGCTGGGCACCGCCAGCAACTCGCCGATGCTCGCCAAAGGCCAGCTCTCCTTGGGCAAGAATCCCCTGGATGCCCTGGCCATCGCCGAGCAAGTTCTCTGCGGCGATCCCAACAGCACCTCCGCACACAAGTTGCTGGCGGACGCGGCGCTGGCCGCCGATCTGCCCAAAACGGCGCTCTTATCGCTGGAGATGTTGCGGCGCATCGCTCCCAAAGACCGCGCCGTGATCCTGGAACTGGCGGAGGCTTACGGAAAGGTGGGGCAAACGCAAAAAGCGGAGGATATTTACCTCGAACTGTTGCGGGCAAATCCGTCCGATGGCGAAGTGAACCAGGCGTACAAGCAATTATCCGCCACGCGCACGCTGAAAGAAGGCGGTTACGAGGCGCTCGCTGATGGCAAGGGTTCTTACCGCGATATTTTAAAGGACAAAGATCAGACGCTCAGCATGGAACAGGAGAACCGGCAGGTGAAATCAGAGGAGGTCGCCGGCAAATTGATCGAGGAGTACAAGGAGCGGTTGCGCAAGGATCCCACAAATTTGAAGCTCGCCCGGCAGATGGCCGATTTGTACGTGCAGATAAAGGATTTTGATCGCGCGCTCAAGTATTACCATCAACTGCTGGAATTGGATGGGGGCGCGGATGCCTCGCTGGAGCGGGCGATCACCGAGACCACCCTGGCCAAATTCGACCACGCACTTTCCCGATTGGACGCCAAGGCTGCGGATTACACCGAAAAATCCGAATCCATCCGGGCGGAGCGCGAGGCGTTCCTGCTGTCTGACTGCCAGCGGCGCGCGGAGAAATATCCGAACGACCTGGAAATCCGTTTCGAGCTGGGGACACTTTATTTTCAGGCTGCCAAGATTGCCGAGGCGATCCCCGAATTGCAGAAGGCGCAACAAAACCCGCATCGAAAGATCAAGGCGATGGGTCTGCTGGGCCAATGCTTTGCCAGTCGCAGCATGTTTGACATGGCGGCGCGGACGCTGCAAAACGCGATCAAGGAGAAAATGGTTTTTGACGCGGAGAAAAAAGACCTGGTTTATGCCCTCGGCAGCGTGCTGGAGAAATCCGGCAAGATGGAGGAGGCGATCAAGCAGTACGAGCAAATCTACGAAATCGAAATGGGCTACAAGGATGTCGCCGCCAAGGTCGATGGATTTCACGGCGGAAAGTGAGGCTTCCGCCGGGGCCG
>JAYUBJ010000162.1:0-7451 GCA_043740915.1 Verrucomicrobiota bacterium | reverse complement strand
CTTCACCACTTCCACCAACTTCGTGACCGGGGCGGGACCGATCATCACTGGATTTTCACCCATCGCAGGTGTGGCGGGCGATCCGGTGACGATCACGGGGATTAATTTTACCGGCGCGAACACCTTAACTTTCAGCAATAACATCTTTGTTTCCTTCAACATCACGGCTGACACTCAAATCCAAGTGAACGTGCCATTCGGTGCGATCACCGGCCCGATCAGGATTACCCGCGCCGGCATCACGGGAATCAGCACCAACGATTTTCACGTCGGCCCGGTCCCGGTCATCACTGATTTTTCACCGACCAACGGGCCGGTGGGCCAAGAAGTCGTCATCAACGGGGCAAATCTAGGGGCCCTCACCTTTGTACGTTTTAACGGCGTCGCTTCGACGCGCGGGAGCGTTACTTCCGCGACCCAAATCCATGCATTCGTACCCACCGGGGCTACCACGGGGCTGATCGCCGTCGGCAATGCCGCCGGCACCAACAGCAGCGCGGCGCCCTTCGTCGTCACCGGCCCGGGGCCCTTCATCGACACCTTCTCGCCCGGCAACGGACCGGTCGGGGGTAACGTCACCATCAACGGAGGCAATTTTGTCAATGTCACCAGCGTGACTTTCAATGGCATCAGCGCGAGTGATATGGTGACCTCTCTCACGCAACTTCAGGCCACCGTGCCGCTCGGCGCGACCACCGGTCCGATCAGCGTCACCACCAGATCCGGCACTGGCACCACGACGAATAAATTTTTTGTGTGGCCGCGCATCACCGGTTTTTCGCCGGCCACCGGCGCAGCGGGCGCGAGTGTGAGCATCACCGGCGCGAATTTCACCAACGCCACGGCCGTGCAATTCAACGGAACGAGTGCGGGTTTTACGGTGAATTCCGCCACCAATATTACCGCCACCCTCCCGGCGGATGCCAGCACCGGCACGTTGAGCGTGACCACTCCCGCTGGCATCGTGGCCAGCACGACCAATTTCTTCGTGGTGCCCGCGATCAGTGGTTTTGATCCCACGGCCGGTGCCGTGGACATGAGCGTGGTGATCTCCGGCTCCGCTTTTCTGGGCACCACTTCCGTGAAATTCAATGGCACCGCCGCCAATTTTTCCATCCGCTCCCGCCGGCAAATCTCTGCCGTGGTGCCGAACCAGGCAACCTCCGGAAAGATCACCGTCACGACCAGCGAGGGCACGGCCACCAGCGCGAGCGACTTCAAAATCCTGCCCACCCTCAGTAGTTTTTCTCCGACGAGTGGTGGGCCGGGCGCGACGGTGGTGCTCACGGGCAACAATTTCGCCGGCGTGACGAACGTGTATTTCAACGGTGTCCGCGCGCCTTTCACCCTCAATTCTCCCACCCAGATCACCGCCACCATCCCGTTCTTTGCCACGCCGGGCCGCATCGCCGTCGCGACGGCGGACGGCACCTCGTCGAGCGCCACGGATTTTCAAGTGTTGCCCATCCTGTACCTTGGTGCGCTCGCGGGCCAGCAGGTGTTGATCGGCTGGCCGACGTGGGCGACCAATTTCATCCTCGAAGCCACCCCCAGCCTGACTCCGGTGGTGGTGTGGACCACGGTGACCAATGCGCCGGGAGTCCAGGGCACGGAAAATCTGATTACGAATACGGCCGCGAGCGGAAATAGATTTTATCGGATGCGAAGACCGTAGCGGGCTTAGGGCACGGTTTCAATTTTGATGTTGCGCGGGTCGCTCACGCCCAGTTCGAGGAGGCTGGCGTTGCTGTACAGTTCGGTCTTGAGTTTGCTGGCCGGAAAGCCGCCCGCCTGGCGTTGGCGATCCAGTTCCTCCATCGAAAGGACATCCAGCGCCACGGGATCAGTGCTGAAACGCAGTTGGTTCAACATCGTCGAGTAATGCAACAGTCCGTGCTCCCCGCCCTGGTACTGGCAGATCAACGCGTCCACGATGTTCAGCACCACGCGGTCGCCCAACACCGGCAGGGCATAAATTTCCGGAATGGCCGTGTCGAATTGTTCGCGGTCGTGTTCGAAGCGGAAGAAGTTGTCCACGCAGCCGGACGCCAACCCGAAGAGGTTGCCCGAGACGCCGGCTTGATTGTGGTTGAGCAGCGGGGTGAGGTGGATGAGCTTGGTCATCTTGTGCGTGACCAACTGGGAGACGAAGGATTTTCGTCCCACGCCTTCCCCTTTCTGGCCAAACTCGAGGTCGCCAACGAGCAGCTTGCCCAACAACGCGGCTTCATAAAAGCTGTTGGTGTCGTAGCCGGCATCGGCGCTGCTGGCCACGCGCACCCCGTAGCGCTCGCCCAGCGCCAGGTAGCCCGCCAGACGCAGGTCCACCAATTTCTGGTCCCAGATCACAATCTGGGCCGGCGGCACGTGGGCGGCCAGCAACCCTTCCACCACGGCGGCCGCCACGGCGGGGCGCGTGCCGCTGTTGGGACCGGGGCTGGAATAGACCTTGATGCCGATGATGTCCTGCGTGGAAACCAGGCTCAACCACGCGGCGGGCAGTGTGCTCTTCCCGGTAAACTGCAGCAGCCCGCGTTGAACCATCGATTGGACGCGTTCGGGCCGCACGGAGTAAGCCTGTGTCGCTTCACGGTCGTGGACAATCACCACGCGGGCGCTGGCCGCCGCACCGCGCGCCGGGCCAATCGCCTCCGACGCCAACAAGGGGTGGCCGGCAAAAATGCCGGTGCCAGCCAACACCGCCGATACAAAAAAAAGTTTCATCACAGCGAAAAAATGAGCGTTTCTTGACACTCAGCGCGGCGGATGTTACCAGCATGGTCAATGCTGACCATGAGAAAATCGGGCGGGCCGCGGGTGCGTTTTTGGCCGCTCGCCCTCGCCCTGATCGTTCTGGCCGGCTGCGAACCAACCGGAACGCACTTGCTTTTGGAGGGGGAAAAACTGATCCAACAAGGCGCGTTCGCAGCCGCGGTGGAAAAACTCCAGACGGCCGCCACGCTGCTGACGCTTCCAGCCCAAGGCGCCCAGGCGTGGAACCATCTCGGCCTGGCCCTGCACGGCGCCGGACGGCCCCGAGAGGCCGAGCAGGCGTATCGCAAGGCGCTGTCGCTGGACCCTGATTTGGCCGTGGTGCGCTTCAATGCCGGCTGCCTGTCGCTCGAACAAAACCAGCTCGCTGCAGCCATGGATGATTTGCGCAGCTACACGCTGCTCCGCACCAACGTCGTCGAGGGCTGGGTGAAACTCGGCACGGCGCAATTGCGGGCCCGGCAAAATGACGCCGCCGAAAAAAGTTTCCAGACGGCCCTGCGACTGGACGCCAAACTCCCCGAGGCGCTGAATAATCTGGGGGTCATCCAGCAACAGCGCAAGAAAACGCGGGATGCCCAGTCGCGGTTCTTGGAGGCGTTGAAGCACCGGCCGGATTACGGACCCGCGTTGCTCAACCTCGCGATCGTGTCGCAGCAGTACGCGATCGGCCGGCCTTACGCCTTGGAAAAATACCGGGAATATCTGGCCTTGCAGCCGCGCGCCGACCATTGGGCGGCGGTCAGCGAAGTCGCCCGCCAGCTCGAGTGGGAATTACGCCCTCCACCGCCGCCCGTCACGAACATTCCCGCCACGAATGCCGCCGCGTTGCCGGTTCGGACCAATGCGCCGCTGGCGCGTACCACCGCGCCGACGAACCAGGTCGCCAGTCTGGTGCCGACGGCGGCGGCCCTCACCACCAATCAAACCAGCACCATAAAAACCAATCCGCCCCTCGTCGCCAAGACGGAGATGGTGGCACCTCCCGTGGAGCCCGCGCCCAAGCCTGCGCTGCCGGCCACGATCGTTACCGCGCTCCCCGTGGTGACCAATGCGCCGAAGCCAATCGTGGTCAACCCGCCACCCGCGCCTTCGGATACCGGGAAGCCGGGCTTCTTCCAGCGAATTAACCCGGTAAATTTGTTCCGGTCGAAACCGAAGCCGGCGCCGCGGACGACGGAATTGAAACCGCCCTCATTGCCGGCAACGCCCGAAGTTCCGGCCAACCCCGCCACGGTCAAGCCGTCACCCATCGCTTCGTTGCCGTCGCAACCGACTTACACGCGTTATCAGTATGTGTCGCCGACCCGGCCGGCGCCGGGCAATCGTGCGGAAGCGGAGGGACGGTTCAACGAGGGTTTGCAGGCGCAGCGCGACAAACGTTGGGCCGCCGCCGAGGAGGCGTATGAAGCCGCTCTGAAACTGGATCCGGATTTCTTCGAGGCGCACTATAATTTGGGCCTGACTTCGCTCGAGACCGGCAATTTGGCGCAGGCCTTGATGAATTTTGAAAATGCGCTGGCGATCGACCCCCAATCGGTGAATGCCCGGTTTAATTTCGCGGCGGTACTGCGGCGGGCCAACCATCCGCGGGACGCCGCCGATGAACTCGAGAAACTGCTGGCGGCCGAGCCGCGCGAGACGCGCGCCCATTTTTCCCTGGCCAATCTGTACGCGCAGCAACTCCTGCAAACGGCGGCGGCGCGGGAGCATTATCGGAAGGTTCTGGAACTGGAACCGAACCACCCCCAAGGCACGGCGATTCGCTACTGGCTGGCGGCCAATCCGTAGCGGCGGAGTCCCAAAAATGGGGCTGGTAATGCACGCAAAAATGAGTAGTTTGCGCGTGGCCCGGAAATTACGGCCTTTGTTGACCTATGACATTTGATGCTCACATTTTGGACGGCTTTAATACTTTCCTCCTCGCTGCCGCCGTACCTGGAACGCCGGCGGGCACGGCCGCGCCCAGCGGGGGTGGGAATGGGAACTTCTTCGACATCATTGTTGCGGTGATGCTGATCATCGGGTTGATGCGCGGAAAGAAACGCGGCATGTCCGAGGAGCTTCTCGATGTGTTTAAATGGCTGCTCGTCGTGGTCGCCGCAGCTTATAGCTACAAACCGATGGGTGACTGGGTGGCCGGCAAAGCCCCCATCCCCACGCTGATCGCATACATCAGTTGCTACTTGTTCACCGTGATGGTGATCACCGGAGTTTTCGCCACGATCAAGGGCAAGATGGGGGAGAAGGTTTTTGAAAGCGATTTGTTCGGCCGGGCGGAGTATCCCCTCGGCATGCTGGCGGGCATGGTGCGCTACGGCTGTATCCTGATGATGCTGCTGGCGGTCCTGAACGCCTTCAAACTTGACTACACCCAGGTCGAAATCAAAAGGAAGGCGCAGGAAAAAGATCTGGGCGAAGGCATGGCTTTTCCCACGTTGGAAAGTCTGCACCAGGGAATTTTTGCGAATTCCCTCACCGGCCAGTTCCTCAAGTCAAGACTCGAGCACCAACTGATCATACCGACCCCGTACGCCTCAAATGCTGGCACCAATACAGAACTGCCCTCCAAGGCCTATGAGAAAGCGGTCGACAACGCGGTGAACGGCCCGGCGAAAAAATAACCGGCCCTCGTCCGCTGCCTCCTCATGGCCGGCCTGTTTTCCCCCGCCACCCTGGAACAGATTCGCGCCGCCAGCGACATCGTCGAGGTCATCGGCGGCTATCTGCCCCTGAAGCGCGCGGGGGCGAATTTCGTGGCGCTCTGCCCGTTCCACAAGGAGAAGTCGCCCAGTTTCAACGTCAATGCCCACAAGCAGATCTTTCATTGCTTTGGGTGTCACAAGGGCGGCGACGTTTTCACCTTCGTCAAGGAATACGAGAACATCGACTTCGTCGAGGCCGTGCGCCGCCTCGCCGAGCGCGCCAAGATTCCGCTGCAATATGACAACACCCCCGGCACCCAGCAGACGCGGCACCTCAAGGAGGCGCTGCTGCACATCCACGAGCAGATCGCCCAGCGCTGGCAGGCCGCCCTGGCGAACGACGCCGCCGGGCAGATCGCCCGCGATTACCTCGCCAAACGCGGCGTGCCGGCGGAGGCGGTGAAACTCTTCCGCCTCGGCTACGCGCCCGATCTGTGGGACGACACCGTTAATTGGGCGAAGAGCAAAAACTTTGAGCTGCCCCTCGTCGAGCAGGCGGGACTCATCTTGCGCAAGGAAGGCGCCGACCATTATTACGATCGCTTTCGCGGACGGCTGATTTTTCCCATCTGCGACGAACAAGGCCGCGTGGTCGGCTTCAGCGGGCGCGTGCTTTCCGGCGACGAGAAAACCGCCAAATACGTCAACTCGCCCGAAACGCCGATCTTCACCAAGGGGAAAGTCATCTACGGCCTCGACAAATCCAAACGCGCGCTGCTCGACCGGCAATCCGCCATCATTTGCGAAGGCCAGCTCGATCTCATCGCCTGTTTCATGGCCGGCGTGCAAAACGTCGTCGCCCCCCAGGGCACCGCGCTGACCGCCGACCACACGCGCCTTCTCAAACGCTACGTCGAGGAGGTCGTGCTTTGTTTCGACTCCGACAACGCCGGACAGAATGCCGCGGTGCGTTCGCTGGACAGCCTGCTTACCGCCGGGTTGGCCATCCGCGTTGCGGTGGTGCCCGCGCCGCACGATCCGGACAGCTACCTCAAGGATTTCGGCGGCCCGGCGTTTCAACAGTTGATCGACGGGGCCGAGGGCTTTTTTGATTATTACCTGAAACGGCTGTGCGCCACCCACGAGGTGACCACCGACAAAGGCCGCACGGCGGTGTTGCGGGCGATGGTCGAGGCCGTGCATAAGACTGGCGACGCCGTGACCGTGGACACCTACGCTCAAAAAACCGCGCTGCGGCTCGGCGTGACCGTGGAGGCGACGCGGGCGGAGTTCAAAAAGATTTTCCGGGCGAGCAAAACCACCGCCCCCGAAAGCGAGCCGGACGAACCGGCGATGGAAGACACGCCGCGTCCCGCGCCGCAAGAATTCTGGCTGTTAAAATTGCTCCTCTTGAATGACGAGCACGCCGGATGGGTGGCCGCGCACTTGCGTCCGGAATGGCTGCCGCATGCGCTCGTGCGACACATCATCACCCGACGCTTCGCCGCGCACACGGCGGACGCGTGGCCGGGCGCGGCCGCCTTTCTCACCGAATTCAGCGACGAACCCGCCGCCGCAAATTTGATCACCGAAGCCTTGTCGGAATCGAGGAAGACTTGGTTGCGCGGGGGCGCGGCCAAAGCCACCGCAGACTTGGTGACCAGAACCTCGTCAGAGCCACCTCCCATTCCAAATGCCGAGCGCCAATTACACGATTGGGTTCTGTGGTTTCGCAACGAGTTTTTCGACCGCCAACTGGCCGCGCTCACGCAACAGATCAGTCATCCGGAAGCGAGCGAAGCGCAACGATTGGAATGGTTGCATCAACAACAGGCGCTGCGCGAATCCAAGCGCCAGCCGCTGGCACCGTTGGGCGAAGATTGAGCTGGACGGTCGGCGAGCGCGCCAGCGGATTGGACTGCGCCCGGTGCTCCGGCGCTTTCGGGCGAAGCGTGTTTCTTCGAACAGGGCAGTCTTTTGTTTCATTACGTGCGCAACAAAGCGGCGCGGCAGCGGCCGCAGTCCAAGACGCTG
>JAYUBJ010000161.1:0-2225 GCA_043740915.1 Verrucomicrobiota bacterium | reverse complement strand
CTTGCCCCAGGCCGGCTAGAGCATGTTTTCGCGCACGTGGGTGTTCCAAGCCTCAACCGGGATTCGGATGAATCAGCGGCCGGCGCTCTCGGTTCTTTTGGGAGACCCCGACATCGGATGTCGGGGTCCCACGCTGACTGGTTTCCCATTCGTCCTTATCCCCGACAGCCGCTGTCGGGGGCAAGATCCAGTTCGAACCGTCCGGCGCGTACCCTGGGTTGAAATCAGGCTTGCGACGCTGGCGGGTAAACCTTCAATGTCAGTGCCCAACCTATGAAACTTGGATTCGTCTCCGCCATCGTTCCGGAACTCTCCCTCGATAAAGTCCTCGACCTCGCGCGCGCGGACGGCTTCGCGTGCGTCGAAGTTATGTGCTGGCCGGTCGGCAAGGCCGAGCGCAAATATGCCGGCGTGACGCACATCGATGTCACGGGCCTCACGCGCACACGAGCGGATGACGTGAACGCGTTGTGCGCAAAACACCGCGTCAGCCTGAGCGCGCTCGGCTATTATCCGAACCCGCTCGACCCAAATCCCGAGGTCGCCCGGCGGGCGGTGACCCACTTGCGGCGCGTCATCACGACGGCGGAAAAACTGGGTTTGAAAACTGTGAACACGTTTGTCGGGCGCGATTGGACCAAAAGCGTGGACGACAATTGGCCGCGCTTTTTGAAAACCTGGAAGCCGCTCATCGCGTTCGCCGAGGATCATGACATCAAAATCGGCATCGAGAACTGCCCGATGTTTTTCTCGCCCGACGAATGGCCCGGCGGCAAAAACCTTGCCATGTGCCCGGCCATCTGGCGGCGCATGTTTAGCGACATCCCCTCGAAGAATTTCGGGCTGAATTACGATCCGTCACACCCGCGGCTGTTGCGCTTCGATCACCTCAAACCGCTGCGCGAATTTCGCGACAAATTGTTTCACATCCACGCCAAAGACGTCCTGAACGACGCGGACAAATTCAACGATTGGGGCATTCTCGGTTTGCCCAAGGATTACCACGCCCCGCGCATTCCGGGGTTCGGCGAAATCGACTGGGGCCAGTTCATGGGCACGCTCATGGAAGTCGGTTACGACGGCCCGGTGTGCATCGAGGTCGAGGACGACACCTTCGGCCGGACCCTCGCGGGAAGGAAGCGCGCCATCACGGTGGCCGGGAATGTGTTGAAACCTTACTTCGCCTGATCTACTGATTATTTGCCAATCCACGACCAACCCATCCACCAAAGGCCCGTTATGAAAGCCACGACCAAGCCCCGCCCGACCCCTGCGTCCGCCACCCCCAGGATCAGCCCCGCCACAGCCGCGTTCCTGAAGCGCGCCGACCGGATGCTCATCAATGGCAAATGGTCGCCCGCCACCAGCGGTCGCACCTTCGCCACTTTCAATCCCGCCACCGGGGAACCGCTCGCGCAGTGCGCCGAGGGCGACGCGCGCGACATTGATCGCGCTGTGATCGCCGCGCGCGCCGCGTTCGAGACCGGCCCCTGGCGGCGCCTGACGCCGTCCGAGCGCGGCAAACTTATTTGGAAAATCGGCGACCTCATCCTCTCCAACGCCGATGAACTCGCCGAACTTGAGTCACTCGACAACGGCAAACCCCGCGCCGTCGCGCGCGTGGCGGATATTCCGCTGGCCGCCGATCTTTTCCATTACATGGCCGGTTGGACGACCAAGATTCTCGGTCACACGTTTCCCATCTCGGTGCCGTACGCGCCGGGCGCGCGCTTCCACGCCTTTACCCAACGCGAGGCGGTCGGCGTCATCGGCCAGATTATTCCGTGGAATTTCCCGCTGCTCATGGCCGCGTGGAAACTCGGCCCGGCACTCGCCGCCGGCAACACCGTGGTGCTCAAGCCCGCCGAGCAGACCCCGCTCACGGCGCTGCGGCTGGGTGAATTGCTGCTCGAAGCCGGACTGCCTGCGGGCGTGGTGAACATCGTCACGGGTTTCGGCGAAACCGCCGGCGCGGCGCTCGCAGCGCACGCGGACGTGGACAAAATCGCGTTCACCGGCTCGACCGAAGTCGGCAAACTCATCGTGAAGGCCGCCGCCGGCAACTTGAAAAAGGTCAGCCTCGAACTCGGCGGCAAATCGCCGAACATTGTCTTCCGCGATGTGGGCGACCTGGAGGCGGCGATCGCCGGTGCGGCCAACGCCATCTTTTTCAACCACGGCCAGTGCTGTTGCGCCGGCTCGCGATTGCTCGTGGAGAAATCCAT
>JAYUBJ010000160.1:0-2229 GCA_043740915.1 Verrucomicrobiota bacterium | reverse complement strand
ATGTGGAAAAGCCGGGCAGCCACAACGCGCACGAAGGCGAGTTGATGGTGGCCGCGGCGCGCAAATACCAGCGGGTCGTGCAGATGGGCAATCAGCGGCGCAGTTGGGGGTGGAACCGGGAGGCGATCGCGAAGGTTCACGCGGGAGAAATTGGTCGCGTCACCTTCGCGCGGACGTGGTACAATGCCGATCGGCCGAGCATCGGGCGCGGCAAACCGGCGACGGTGCCGGAATGGTTGGACTACTCGCTATGGCAGGGACCGGTGCCGGAGCGGCCGTACATGGACAACCTGGTTCATTACAACTGGCATTGGCGCTGGCACTGGGGAGGCGGTGAACTGGCAAACAACGGGATTCACGCCTTGGACGTCGCCCGCTGGGGCCTGGGCGTGGACTGCCCGCGCCGCGTCAGTTGCGGCGGCGGCCGTTACCAATACGACGACGATCAGGAGACGCCCGACATCTATGTCACCACTTTTGATTTCGGCGACAAAGGGGCGACGTGGGAGAGTCACAGTTGCCATCCGCGCGGCTTCGAGGGCGCCGGGTTTGGGGTTAATTTTTACGGGGACAAAGGGCAGCTCGTCATCGCCGGCAACAGTTACAAGATTTACGATCTCAACGGCAAGGAACGGAGCGCCGGCGCCGGAAAATCCAGTGACGCGGATCATTTTGGGAATTTCTTGGACGGCATTCGCACCGGCGCGCCGCTGCATTCGGAAATCGCGGAAGGCCAGAAAAGCACGCTGCTTTGCCACTTGGGCAACATCGCCTACCGTACCGGGCACACCCTTGAAATTGATCCGAAGACCCGCCGGATCATCCATGACAAAACCGCCACCGCTTTGTGGGGCCGCGAATATCGCAAAGGGTGGGAGCCGAAGGTTTGATTCGTTTCCGGACGTTACAAACCAGGGTGGGAATTGTACTCCAAAGATTTTATTCGTCTGGCATAGTGGAGGTGTTATGAAAAAATCTGTGATTGTCTTCGGATGCCTGGGCGCAGTCCTGCTCGCGGTCGTGGTGGTGGGACTGGTGCTGGCGGGCACTTACAACAGTCTCGTCGGCCGCGCGCAGGAGGTGGACAAGCAATGGGCCCAAGTCCAAAACGTGTACCAACGGCGCGCCGATCTGGTGCCCAACCTCGTGGCCACCGTTTCCGGGGCGGCGAATTTTGAGAAATCCACGCTGACGGAAATCACCGAGGCTCGCGCTTCCGTGGGCCAGGTCAAGCTCGACCCGAACCAGTCGCCCACGGATCCCGCCAAGCTCGAGGAATTTCAAAAGGCGCAGGCGCGGCTCTCCTCGGCGCTGTCCCGGCTGCTCGTGGTGGTGGAGCGTTATCCCGATTTGAAAGCCACCAGCAATTTCCGCGATCTCCAGGCGCAACTGGAAGGCACGGAAAATCGGATCACGGTCGAGCGGCAGAAATTCAACGAGGCCGTGCAGAAGTACAACACGTCGGTCAAATCGTTTCCGACCGTTTTCATCGCCGGCATGTTTGGCTATCAGACCAAGCCGTATTTTGCCGCCAAAGAAGGTTCCGACACGCCGCCCAAGGTGGATTTCAACTTCGGCAAACCGGCGCCGGCGAAATAAAAACGCATCATGAGTGGCTGCGTTTCCATGGTTTTCGCAAGCCGGGCGAGTTTCGCCCGGTTCTGCGTTCCATGGCTGGCGTTGCTATTGATTGTCGGTCAGGCGCGGGCAGTGGAAGTCATGCCACCCAAACCGGCGCGCTACTTCAACGACTATGCCGGCGTGGTTTCCGCCGGCACCGCGCAGCAGCTGGAAAATCAACTGGAAGACTTTGAGAAAGCCACGTCGAGCCAGGTGCTTGTCGCAGTCTTCCCAAAAATGCAGAGCGATTCATCGATTGAAGATTACACGATCCGTGTCGCACGTTCGTGGGGCGTCGGCCAAAAGGACAGGAAGAATGGCGCGGCGCTGTTCGTCTTCGTGCAGGACCGGCGGATGCGGATTGAAGTCGGCTACGGATTGGAAGGCGTGCTGCCGGATGCCTTGTGCAAGCGAATCATTGAGGAGCAGATCAAGCCGTACTTTAAGAGGAGTGATTACAATGGCGGACTGTCTGCGGGCGTCACGGCCATCCTGCAAGCCACGCGCGGCGAATATAAGGGCACCGGCCGGACGGCTGCGGAACGCGGCGGCAAGCACGATAGCAATCTAGTCGGGTTTTTGTGGTTGGTGCTCGCAACGATCGCCTGC
>JAYUBJ010000159.1:0-2238 GCA_043740915.1 Verrucomicrobiota bacterium | reverse complement strand
ATCACGACAAACTCGTGACCGCCTATGAACAACGCATCCGGGAAGTCGCCGACGCGGGGTTCACAAACTTGATTTGCTTCTCCGGCAACCGCGAAGGGCTTGATGATGAGAAAGGCATCGAGAACTGCGCCGTTGGTCTCAAGCGCATCATGAAGCTGGCCGAGGAAAAGAAGATCACCATCGTGATGGAACTGCTCAACAGCAAAGTGAACCATCACGATTACCAGTGCGACCACACCGAATGGGGCGTGGCGTTGTGCAAGCAAGTCGGCTCGGAACGGTTCAAACTGCTCTACGACATTTACCACATGCAGATCATGGAAGGCGACGTCATTGCGACCATCAAGAAGCACCAGGCTTACATCGCGCACTACCACACCGGCGGCGTGCCGGGCCGCGCGGAGATCGACGACACGCAGGAGCTTTACTATCCGGCCATCATGAAGGCCATCGTGGAAACCGGCTTCAAAGGTTTCACGGCGCAGGAATTTATTCCGAAACGGCCGGATGCTTTGGCGTCGCTGAAACAAGGCGTGGGCATCTGTGACGTGTAGTGCCGGTCGCGTGATTTCGGCGGCGAATGAGTCCCCCCGAAACCTCAAAGCAAAGCCAGCCGGGGGCGTTGCGTACAGACCGCGGCTGTGTCTCGGAGACCAGCCGCAGCGCGTTCTGCATGGCGGGGGCGGGCGAACGGGCTAACTCGTCCGGAGGATTTGGCCGAGCTGCGGCTGATCCCGCGCCGCGCGCGACACAGCCGCGGTCCGCCAGGCGAATGCAGTTTCTCCATTTACTTTTCAAAACCCAATCCGTATTTTCGTGCCATGGAAAAACTATTTTCGCCGGAATTTTTGACGCAGTTGCAGCAAAAGCTCGTTGATTTTCTCGTCCTCAAGGGTGCCGATGTCTTTGGCGCCATCCTCATCTTCGGCATCGGCCTGCTGGTCGCCCGCTGGGTGGGCAACCTGGTCACCCGCACGCTGTCGAAAAAGGAAATGGAGCCGCCGGTGAGAAACCTGCTGGTGCGGTCGGTGAAACTGGTGGTGATCGGCTTCACCCTGGTGCTGGCGCTGGAAAAACTCGGCGTGGCCATCGCTCCGATGGTGGCGAGCATCGGGGTGATCGGCGTCGGCATCGGGCTTGCGATGCAGGGAGTGCTCGGCAACGTCGTCGCCGGTTTGACGATCATTTTCACCCGTCCCTTCCGCGTCGGCGAATACGTCGAGATCGTCGGCGTGCAGGGCCAGGTGATCGCCATTGAGCTTTTTTCAACGACGCTGGTTAATGCGGACCAGTCGCGCGTGGTCATTCCCAACCGCAAAATCGTCGGGGAAATCCTTCACAATTACGGGATGATCCGCCAACTGGACCTGGGCGTCAGCGTCGCCTACTCCTCGAATCCCAGTGAAGTGTTGGCCGTTGTGAAGGACATTCTCGCCAAAAACCCGCGCGTACTCCAAAACCCCACACCCGGAGTCGGCATTTCCCGGCTGGCGGATTCCGCCATCCACATCGCCGTCAAGCCGTGGGTAGCCCTCGCGGATTACGGCCCGGCCGGAGCGGAGATCAACCAGGCCATCATCGAAACCTTTCGCGCGAAGAACATCGAGATCCCCTTCCCGCAGCACGAGGTGCGGCTGCTCAACGGCGGCAACGCGGCGGCCGCTTAACCGCCCGTCCGCGTCCCAACGCCGCGGACCCATTTCCAGATTTGGGATACCCTGGCGGTACCGGTGGTGCCGAGTTGGTGAATCACTACGGAGGAGGCCGCGTTGGCAATTTCCAGCGCTTCACGAAGCTCCGCGCCTGCCGCCCAGGCGGCAGCGAGGTTCGCCGTAACGCAATCACCTGCACCCACAATGTCGATCTCCCCGCGCACCGGCACGGCCCGGACATGTTCCACTTCTCCAGTCACCGCCACACCCAGGATTCCCTGTTCGGCGAGGGTAACGAAGACATTGCGGTTCTGTTGGAGCGCCATTTTGACCGCTCGGCGTTTCAAATCGTAGAGCGAAATCTCTCCCTTCACGCCGGCCATCGCGGCGAACTCCGTGCGGTTCACCTTGAAAGCGACATTGGGAAAGTGCCGAAGCCGTTGCCGGCTGTCCGCGAGGATGGGCAACTTCGGTTTTGCTTCCGCGATTGACCAGATGGCCATCAGCAATTTGCTCGTGATCACGCCCGTTTCCGGTAAATCAACCTGATCCAGCAGGATGATCGCGTCCACAATCTCGGCCAGCT
>JAYUBJ010000158.1:0-7492 GCA_043740915.1 Verrucomicrobiota bacterium | reverse complement strand
CGCTGGCGGAATTCGCCGACTTCATTGATCGCTGGATCATTGCCGGCCTGATGGTCCGGGGCGCGCATGGGGCGACGGAGTTGTTTGGCCGTGCGCTGCGGCTCGCGCAGACCGGCAACTTGCAAACCTACACCTTCCTCTTCGTCACCGGCGTCGCGTTGCTCCTTTATTTTGTTCTGTTGCGATAACTCATGTCTTTGCTCACCGCCATCATCGTTCTGCCGCTGCTGACCGCCCTGGTGCTGGTGTTCATCCCGCGCAATTACCGGCCCGTTTTCGGCTGGCTTACCTGGCTGGCCACGCTGGCCACCCTGGTGCTGGCGTTGATCTTGTTCTTTAATTTCGATGCGGTCGAAGCCGTCAACGGGTTTAAGTTCGACCACCAGACCGACTGGCTCGGCTTTAAAGACGCGGGCATCGGGTTCCCGCTCGGGGTGGAGTCACTCGGGATCCGCTACCACGTCGGTGTGGATGGCATCAATCTGGGTTTGATCGTCATGGGTGCGATCGTGGCGTTCGCTGCCGCGTGCGTGTCGTGGGAAATCAAGACCTACGAAAAAGAGTATTACATCCTGCTCCTCCTTATGATTGGCGGGATCCTGGGCGCGTTCGCCTCGCTCGACCTGTTCTACTTCTACTTTTTCCACGAACTGGCGCTGGTGCCGACGTTCATCATGATCGGCGTGTGGGGCCGGGGGGAGAACAAGAACTACGCGACGTTCCAAATCACCCTTTACCTCAGCATCGGTGCGTTGCTGGCATTGTTCGGGTTGATCGCCCTCTATGTCCAGTCCGGCGCGCACACCTTCGACCTCGTGGAGTTGACGCGCCATCTCCAGGCCAAGCCCCTCAACCTCGCGACCCAAAACTTCATCTTCCCGCTGCTCCTCTTCGGCTTCGGCATCCTGGTTTCACTCTGGCCGTTTCACACCTGGGCGCCGCTGGGTTACGGTGCGGCCCCGACGGCCACGGCAATGTTGCACGCCGGTGTGCTCAAAAAATTCGGCGTCTATGGCCTCCTGCGCGTCGCGGTGCCGCTCCTGCCTGAAGGGGCGAAGATCTGGCTGCAATTCGCGGGGTTGCTCGCGCTCGGCAATATTGTTTACTGCGGCCTGGTGGCGATGCGGCAGCGCAACTTGAACCTGCTCATTGGTAATTCCAGCGTCGCGCACATGGGCTTCGTCTTCGTCGGGATTGCGAGCCTCAGCCTGATCGGCGTGACCGGCGCGGTGCTCGTGATGATTGCGCATGGCCTGCTGGCCGCGCTGACATTCGGATTGAGCGGCTATCTCTATCAACAAACGGGCACGCTGAACATGGACGAAATGGGCGGTTTCCTCCGCCGGATGCCGTTCATCGGCGCGGCGATGGTGATGGCGATGCTCGCGGGCTGCGGGCTGCCGGGCTTTGGTAACTTCGCCGGTGAAATCCTCGTGCTGTTCGGCGTCTGGAAAACCTCCCCCACGGTCGTGGCGTTTGCCGCGTGGGGTGCGCTGGTGATCGGCGCGGTTTATATGCTGCGCGCCGTGCGCCACATCCTGCACGGGCCGTTGCCGGAAAAATGGGCGGCGCTCAAGGATGCCAACGCGCTGGCTAAAATCCCCTTCGTGCTGCTGCTGACGGCGCTGCTCGCGCTCGGCTGCTGGCCGCGGCTGATGACCGAGAAGATCGAGCCGAGCGCCCGGCTGTTGCTAAACCCGGCGATCCAGTCATCGGAGTTGAAACCGGTTAAGAAAAAACGCGGGGTGCCGCCGCCGTCCAAGAAGCCCAAGGCCGTGAAGGCCGTCAAGATTCCGGGCGCATCGAAGTAACGTTCGCTTTTAATGAATGCCTTGAGTTTGGAAATCGCCATCGTGCTCGCGGGCCTCGGCCTGCTGCTGCTCGATCTGTGGACGCCGGTCGAACGGAAGCGGCAGCTCGGCTATGCCGCGGCTGCCGCGGTGGGCATCGTGCTGGTGTTCAGTTTCACCGGGTTGATCGACACCGGCGAAACCCGCGGCCTTTTTGGCGGCAGGTATGTGCTCGACGACCTGGCGCTCTTCTTTAAACGTTTTTTTCTCTTTGCGGCGCTGATCGTCCTGGTCATGTCCGTGGATTTTGCCGAGCGCTTCGATACGGGCATTGCGGAGTATTATGCGCTCATCCTGTTCGCGCTGGCAGGCATGATGTTCGCGGCCTCGGCCAACGATTTCACGCTGCTGTTCGTCTCGCTGGAATTAATCACCGTCACTTTCTACGTGCTGACCAGTTTTCAACGCCGCCGCCTGCCATCGCTCGAAGCCGGGGTCAAATACCTCATTCTCGGCGCGCTTTCCTCGGCTTTCCTCGTGTACGGCATCGCGCTGGTCTATGGGACGAGCGGCACGATGGACTTCGGACAACTGACGGCGAAGCTGGCGGCTGACAAACAACTCGCCACGCAGCCGGTGCTGCAAGCCGGTCTGCTCCTGGTGCTCGTTGGACTCGGTTTCAAGATCGCCGCGTTCCCCTTCCAGATGTGGGCGCCGGATGTCTATCAAGGCTCGCCCGTGCCCACGACTGCCTTCCTCGCCGTCGGCTCGAAAGCGGCGGGCGTGGTGTTGTTGCTGCGCCTGCTCGGGAGCGCCGTGCCGGACGTGGCGTTGCATTGGGAAAAATTGCTGATGCTCCTCTCCGCCGTGACGATTCTCTACGGCAGCCTCGGTGCCATTCCGCAACGCAACTTGAAGCGGCTGCTCGGCTATTCCAGCATCGCGAGCGCGGGTTATCTCCTGCTCGGTTTTGCCGCCATGAACCAGGCCGGTTCAGTCGCCGTGCTCTATTTCATGGGCGGCTACCTGTTCAGCGTGCTCGCGGCGTTCACCGTGCTGTGCGTGGTGATTCGCCTGACCGACAACGAGGATGTCTCCGCCCTGGCCGGACTGAACCAGCGTTCGCCGCTCCTGGCCGCCGCGTTGACGCTGGCCATGGTTTCGCTCGCCGGCATTCCGCCGCTCGCCGGATTTTTTGGAAAATTCCTCCTGCTAAAATCGGTCGTGGAACACGCGGTAAATTATCCGGCTTATTATTGGTTGCTCGCGGTCGCACTCATCGGCGTGCTGATCTCGCTCTACTATTACTTCGGCGTCATCCGCGCGATTTACTGGTCGAAGGACCCGGCAGACCTGTCGCCGATCGAGCTGTCGCGCCCCATCAAGATTTCCTTATACGCTTGCATCGGCGGCATGCTTTATCTCGGCCTGTTCCCCGACTCCGTCGTCGCCTTGGCCACGGTGGCCGTGCGGGCGTTGTGGCTGTAGTCGCGGCCTTGAGGTTGAAGGAGAAATCTGTGGAAAGGGGAGTAATTTCCCGCTTTCCCATCCGTACCGAAAGCTCTACGCTCCGCGCGTTGCTATGCAAAGGATCGCCCGATCTGAGAAATGCCCCGCTCAGCCCGTTCCGCGGCTCAATTTCCCCACTGTCTATCTGCACGGGTTCAAGGCCAAGGCGACCGGGCCGAACACCATCGAATACAAGATCAAGATCGGCGAAATCTTTGGCAAGATTCAGAACCGGATCCAGAGCGGCTACAATCTGCGCGAGATCATCGACCACATTGACGAATTGCGCTTCGGCTCCCAGGTCGAGAAGCACGAACTCTCCCACCTCTACGAAGCCAAGATCAAGCACATGGGCAATGCCGGGCGCAACGGCGGCGAGTATTACACCCCGCGCCCCCTCATTCGAGCCATCGTGCAGGTCGTGAAACCCCGGATCGGCGACCGCATCTACGACGGCGCGGTCGGGTCGGCGGGCTTCTTCTGCGAGTCGTTCGAGTACCTGAAGAAGACAAATCCCAAGCGCACCACCGCGCAGGATCGCATCCTTCAGGAGCGCACCTTTTACGGGAAGGAAAAGAAGTCCCTCGCCGACGTCATTGGGATCATGAACATGATCCTGCACGGCATCGAGGCGCCCAACATCATCCGCACCAACACGCTCACTGAAAACTTTGCTGATATTCAGGAAAAGGACCGCTACGACGTGGTCGAGGCCAATCCACCCTTCGGTGGCAAGGAACGCAAGGAAGTGCAGCAAAACTTCCCCATCCGCACCGGCGAGACGGCGTTCCTATTCCTCCAGCATTTCATCAAAATCCTCAAGGCCGGCGGGCGCGGCGGCGTGGTCATCAAAAACACCTTCCTTTCCAACGACGACGATCTGGCCGAGTTCGTGACGCTGCAAAAAACCTTCGCCGATTCGCCAAAAAGCTGGAGCGTGGACGCCAAGACCATCGACCAGACGACCTGCGACCTTTCCGTGAAGAACCCGAACGGCGGCGAGGAAATCGCGCACCGCAGCCCGGCGACCATCATGGCGGAGATGGCCGCGCTGGACGCCGAGAGCGCGGAAGTGCTGGCGGGCATCAGGAGACTGCTATGAAAAACGATGGGAAGAATGCGAAGAATGCGACTGATGGGAAAAATATTTCCCATTCCTGCCATTCCTCCCATCCCATCATTCCTCCGCGCGGAGATTACCAAACACTCCTCTCCTTCCAAAAATCCGAGATCGCCTACGACATCACGTTCCGCTTTGCGCACAAGTATCTCTCCCGGGGCGACCGCACCGTGGATCAGATGATCCAGTCCGCCCGCTCCGGCAAAAAAAACATCCTGGAGGGCAGCAAAGCCGCGCTCACCTCCAAGGAAACCGAGATCAAGCTCACGAACGTGGGCCGGGCCAGCCTCGCGGAATTGCTGGATGACTACAAGGACTACCTCCGCGCCCGCGACCTGAAAATGTGGGACAAAAACTCCAAGGAAGCCCTCTACGTCCGCCAGCTTGGGCGCAAAGTCCCGCAGACCTACGAGCTTTACCGCGAATTCGTGGAAACCCGTCCGCCCGAAGTGATCGCCAATATTGCCATTTGCCTGATTCACCAGGCCAACTACCTGATTGACCAGCAACTGCGCCGACTGGAAAAAGATTTTCTTGAACAGGGCGGCCTGCGCGAGCGCATGTTTAAGGCGCGGCTGGACTACCGGAATAGGAATCAGGAGATACCGGGGAATTATGGGCCGCAGAAACCGCAAAAAACGGAACCGCCCAGCTCTCATCCGTCACCGGACTCCCATAGACCGCCGCCCAAGAAACCCGGAGGCTGGCCATGAGCTTGCCAAAGAATGCGACGCATGAGGGGAATGCGAAGCATGCCTCCCATCCGTCGTATGGCTCCCATGCCGCCCGGCGCGGAAGTGCTGGGCAACATCAAGTGTTCCCTGAGCCTGTCGAACGGGGCGCTGCTATGAAGAAGGGGTGGTCAACGAAAACGCTCGCGGAGGTGTGCCAGATAAAGCCGCCGAAAAGCGAAGCCCGCGATAGGGTCTCAACTTCTTCACTCGTCTCGTTTCTGCCGATGGAGGACATGGGCACTGAAGCGAAGTTTGTGCAGGCAACTCAAACGAAGCCGCTGTCCGCAGTCGTCGGCAGCTACACCTACTTCGCTGACGGCGACGTGCTCCTCGCGAAAATCACGCCTTGTTTTGAAAACGGAAAACTCGGGATCGCCGATGGGCTGACAAACGGAATCGGCTTTGGGTCTAGCGAATACTTCGTGTTTCGCCCCGACCCAACGGTCAGCAAAGAATGGCTCTACTACTTCCTGTCTCGCGAAACTTTTCGGGTCGAAGGCGCAGCACGGATGTCGGGCGCAGTCGGACACAAGCGCGTTTCAAAAGAGTTCATCGAAGGTTACCCGATTCCCGTCCCCTCGCTCCCCGAACAGCAGCGGATCGTCGGCCTGCTCGACGCAGCGTTTGCGGGCCTCGCCACCGCCAAAGCCAACACCGAAAAGAACCTCCAAAACGCCCGCGGCCTCTTCGAAAGCCACCTCCAATCCGTCTTCACCCAGCGCGGCCCGGGCTGGGTGGAAACGACCATCGATAAGTTTTCGACCAACCTCGACAGCAAGCGTGTGCCCATCACCAAAAACGTCCGAACAAGCGGCAAGTATCCGTATTACGGCGCGTCGGGAATCGTCGATTACGTGGGCGACTATATCTTTGACGGCGACACGCTGCTCGTCTCTGAGGATGGCGCGAATCTGTTGGCGAGATCGACGCCCATCGCGTTCTCGGTGTCAGGCAGGTACTGGGTAAATAACCACGCGCACATCCTGAAATTTGAGAACATGGCGACGCAACGATTCGTCGAGTTTTATTTGGAGAGCATCAAGCTCGAGGAATACATCACCGGCGCAGCCCAGCCGAAGCTGAACCAGAAGGCATTGAACTCGATCCCGATCCCGATCCCAAAATCAGTCGATGTGCAGGCAAAGATTGTGGAGCGCCTTGAATCACTCCAAGAAGAAACTCAACGCCTCGCCCGCCTCTCCGAGCGGAAGTTCGCCGCGCTGGAGGAGTTGAAGAAATCGCTGCTGCACCGAGCCTTCTCCGGAGAACTTTAGGATACGCCCCATGAGCAAAGAAAAGAAACTCCAAATCCGCAACAGCACCGCCGAGTTCCTCATTTTCACCCGACAGGCGGGCGAGGACGGCATCGAAGTGCGCGTGGAAGGCGAGACGGTCTGGCTGACGCAGAAGCTCATGGCCGCCTTGTTCGAGGTCACCGTTCCGACGATCAACGAGCACTTGAAAAACATCTTCACCAGCGGAGAACTAAAGCAGGACTCAGCTGTTCGGAAATTCCGAACAACTGCCGCAGACCGTAAGGAATATCTGACGAATTTCTACAACCTCGACGCCATCATCGCCGTGGGCTTCCGCGTGAACTCCGCCCGCGCCATCCAATTTCGCCAGTGGGCCACGGGCGTGCTGCGGGACTTTGCCATTCGCGGCTACGTGCTGGACAAGGAGCGGTTGAAGAACGGCTCGTCCTTCAACCAGGCATATTTCGAGAACCTGCTGGCGGAGATCCGCGAAATCCGGGCGAGTGAGCGGCGGTTTTACCAGAAGATCACGGACATCTACGCGACGGCGATGGATTACAGCGCGGAGGCGGAGACCACGCAGTCCTTTTTCGCCACAGTGCAGAACAAGCTGCATTTTGCCATTCATGGCCGCACCGCCGCTGAATTGATCGTGGCGCGGGCGCACCGCCAGAAAGAGCGGATGGGATTGACTACCTGGAAAAACGCGCCGCACGGAAGAATCATCAAGCCGGATGTAATCGTGGCGAAAAACTATCTCACGGAAAAGGAATTGAAGTCGCTAGACCGGGTCGTGACGATGTATCTGGATTACGCCGAGGATCAGGCGGAGCGCCATATTCCCATGACGATGCAGGATTGGGCGGACAAGTTGAATGCGTTCCTGAAATTCAACGAGCGGGAAATTCTGAATCATCCCGGCAAAGTGAGTCAGGAAGTGGCGAAGGCGTTTGCCGAAACTGAATTTGAAAAATACCGGATGGTGCAGGATCGCCAGTTTGAATCCGATTTTGACCGGCACATTAAAAGAGCCTTGGAGGGCGGGGAGGAGCAGCCATGAACGAAGCCAAGACCAGAGCCGAG
>JAYUBJ010000157.1:0-2239 GCA_043740915.1 Verrucomicrobiota bacterium | reverse complement strand
CGTTGGAGTTCATTCCGGCGGAGCCGTTCGCCGGATTCCTCGCGCGGCTCAAGGAATTGATTCATGAAAAGGAAGTAGAACTGATTCTGATCGGGATGCCGCGCAACATGGATAGCAGCTACGGTCCGGCGGCGCTCAAGGTGCAGGAGTTTATCGCAGTGTTGAAGGACGCGGTCGCGGTGCCGATCAAGACAGTGGATGAACGGCTGTCGTCGGTGCAGGCGCAGAAGTTTCTGCGCGAGGCGGGGAAGAAATCGAAGCAGCAACGCGGGCAGGTGGACCAGACGGCGGCGGCGATCTTGTTGCAGAGTTATTTGGACAACCAGATTTGAACCACAAAGACACAAAGGGCACAAAGGAGATGAATCCTCCAAGCACGCAAGCCAATTCATTCCAGTTCCCGATGAGAACTGGCTATTTTGCGGAAGGTCGCCTCCTCACCCCGCCTGCGGGCACCCTCTCCTCCACTCGGAGCGGAGGAGAGGGATGGGGAGAGGAGGCATCTTGAGGAATTCCACCGAGTTTCGACTGGAAATGGTATTGCAGAGGCGCCATTCGTCACTCGAATTTCTTTCCCTTTTGAACTTTGTGTCTTTGTGCCTTTGTGGTTTATGCCTCCCCTGAAATTCAAACTCACGATCGCCTACGACGGCACGAATTACGAAGGTTGGCAGGTGCAGAAGACCGGCCTTGGGGTGCAGCAGCGGGTCGAGGAGGCGCTGGCGAAGCTGTTCCCCAGCGTGAAGCGCGTCCATAGTTCCAGTCGCACGGACACCGGTGTGCATGCGCTCGGCATGGTGGCGCATGTGGAAATTCCGCGCGCGGAATTCAAGCTGCCGGTGGCGCGGCTCGCGCTCGCGCTCAACGCGTTTTTGCCGGCGGACATCCGCGTCATGGCGGCGCAGCGTTGTCCGGCAACTTTTCACGCGCGCTTTCTGGCGCAGGGCAAACAGTATCGCTATTTCATCTGGAATCATCCGGCGATGAATCCGTTGCTTCGACATTCCGCCTGGCACGTGCCGAAGAAACTGGACGTGGCCGCGCTGCGGGCCGCCGCGCCGCTGTTTCTGGGGAAGCATGATTTCAAATCGTTCGCCGCGACCCGCAACTACGAAATGGAATCCAATGTGCGCACACTGACGCGGCTCGAGCTCAAGCGGAGTGGGCCGTTGCTGACGTTCACCATCGAAGGCGATGGGTTTCTCTACAAAATGTGCCGGGGCATTGTGGGGACGCTGGTGCAGGTGGGGCAGGGAAAGATTGCCATCCAAGACATTCAAAAAATCCTGGCGAGCAAAGACCGTCGCGAAGGCGGCATGACTGCGCCCGCGCATGGGTTGGTATTGTGGCGGGTATTTTATTAGGACAGAATTGTGTCATTAGTGAGGACTGACACCGATGAAAATCGCCGGGATGGAGGTTACTTTGCCAGGCCCTGGCAGAATTTGTCCAATCGCTCCAACCCCTTCTCGATGTTCGCGAGGCTCGTGGCGTAGCTGATGCGCAGGTAGTCGTCCGCGCCAAAGGCGATGCCGGGAACGGCGGCGACTTTTTCCTGCTCGAGCAAACGCGCGCAAAACTCCGTGGACTTGAGTCCCAGCTGGGAAATGTTCGGGAACAGGTAGAACGCGCCTTTCGAGTTCACGCACGAGATGCCGGGAATGCGGTTCAATTTCGCGTGGGCGTAACTGCGGCGCTGGTCGTATTCCGCCAGCCATCGGGGGAGATGATCCTGCGGGCCGTTGAGCGCGGCGACGCCACCCTTTTGCGCAAAGCTCGTCGGGTTGCTGGTGCTGTGCGATTGGATCGCGTCAATGGCCTTCGCAATCGGGTCCGGTGCGGCGAGGAAACCGAGCCGCCAACCGGTCATGCTCCACGCCTTGGCGAAGCCGTGAACAATGATCGTGTGCGCGCAATGCGCCGGCGAAAAACTCGCGACGCTTTTGTGAATCGCCCCATCGTACAGCAGGTGTTCGTAAATCTCATCGCTCATGATGAGTACGCCCTTTTCCACGCAAACGTCACCGAGGGCCTTGATTTCGGCGGGTGTGTAAACCGAGCCGGTCGGGTTGCTCGGCGAGTTTAAGATGAATAGCCGCGTGCGCGTGGTGATGGCGGCGCGGAGTTGGGCGGGGGTGACTTTGAATTCCGTTTTGTCGGTGGTCGGCAAAATGACCGGCGTCGCGCCCGCGAGCTTCACCATTTCCGGATAGCTCAACCAATACGGCGCGGGGATGAT
>JAYUBJ010000156.1:0-7496 GCA_043740915.1 Verrucomicrobiota bacterium | reverse complement strand
CAAACACTTTTACGGCACCAGCGATAACGCGGTGAAGACGCAAATCTGGATTTCCATCTGCGTTTATGTGTTGGTGGCGCTGGTGAAAAAACAACTGGAGTCCGAGCGCAGCCTCTACAGCATTTTGCAGATTTTGAGCGTCAACGCATTCGAGAAAGAGCCTCTGCAGCAAGTGCTTAGATATTCAGCCTCGCAAAGTTCTGAAGATGCGATTTGCAATCAGTTGGTATTCAGATGCTAATACCCGGACGCCCGTGACGCGGGACCCTTTATGGCCCCTTTACGATGGGTGTGTAGCATATTGACCGGTTGTTGGCGAAGGGAATGCAACTGGGAAAGTGCACCAGTTGCGAATGTTGGCATTGAACCAGCCGTTGATTTTGGCGCGCCGAACGTTTAACCTGCCGGGCAACACCCATGGATACCACCTACAAAATCATCGGCGGCGATGGCCAGGAATACGGCCCGGCCACTTTGGACGAATTGAAAAGTTGGATCAGCACCGGGCGCGTCACCGGTGCCACCCAGGTTTCCCGCAGCGACCTCGGCACCTGGGCACCGGCCACGCAGTTCGCCGAACTGCAACTGGCCGCCTCCGCGCCACCTCCGCCTCTGCCCACCGGCCGCCCCGCCTCGGCCATGGCCGGTCTGGAAATGGAACGACAACTCAAGTCCGGCGCCGGGTGGTTCTATTGGATCGCCGCGCTTTCCGCCATCAATACCGTCGCGTCACTTTCCGGCAGCAGTTGGAGGTTCATGTTTGGCCTGGGTATCACTCAGTTTATTGATGTCGTGGCCCACGAAGCAGGCTCGCTGGGCACGGTGATTGCCATTGTCCTGGATCTGATCGTGCTCGGCTTGTTCATCCTGTTCGGTTTCTTCGCCGCGCGCCGGCACAATTGGAGTTTCATCGTGGGCATGGTGTTGTTCGCCCTGGATGGATTGATTTTTCTGCTGGTGCCGGATTGGCTCGGCGTCGGCCTGCACGTCTTCGCCCTGTATTGCCTCTTCAAAGGTTTCCAAGCCAACCGCGCGTTGCAAGCGCTCGAGAATCCCGCCTCACACTGACCCGGCCTGACCGGAACTCCGCAGGGGAATCATTTAACCACGGATGCACACGGATGGGACCGAAGGTGGAAAAGATTGAACCACGTTCCCGAATTTCAAAAACTGGCGGAAAAATGCATTTACCTTCCGGTCTTCAACTATCCGTGTCCATCCGTGGTTGGCTTCTTCGGTTTCCGGTCTAACTGTCGCGTCGAGCTTCGGCCAGCATGATGCCCTCGCGGGCCAGGAGCGTGCGCTTCCAATCCAGGCCGCCAGAAAACCCACCCAGGCCGCCGTGCGCCGCCAGCACCCGATGACACGGCACCAACACCGGCACGGGATTCGCCCCGCACGCGCCGCCGACGGCACGCACCGCCTTGGGCCGGCCGATGGCGGCGGCGACTTCGGTGTAGGCGAGGGTTTTGCCGTGGGGAATCGTGCGCAACACTTCCCAGACGCGCCGTTGAAACGCGGAGCCGGCGGAGAGATCAATCGGGGGCAACTGGGCCGGCGTCTGGCCAGCGATGGCTGCTCGTAACGCGGCGGCCGTCAGTTCATGCAGGCCCCGCAAACGCGGCGTTGAATTGGCCGCGGTCAGGTTCGAGACCATCGATTTCCTCCGGGCGTCGGGAAACTCGAGGGCGGCCAGGCCGAGCCGGGAGAAACGGGCCGTGAACACGCCCGCGTCCGTTTCGATGAAAGTCGTTTTCATAATTCAATCCTTGCGCCAGAGAAACCTCACCGCCGCGACTAGCAGCACGAAAACGACCCGCATAATGGAGCTGCCCATAATCAGTGGTTGAATTTGGCGAAGATGCCACAAAGCACCAACAGCAAAATGATGACCGCGGCGAGGAACCGGTTGCGCGACACCCGCTTCTCGTAGCGCAACGGGCGCAGGCCCTGGATGCTGCCGGAGGCCAGGTAATTGAGGAGCTTCGGATTGCTCGCGGGCGGGCCGTGGAACAACAACTGCAACCGCCGCCACACCGCCACCAAATCGTACTTGCGCACGCCCAGCTCGTTGTAGTGTTCGCGGGTTGAATCCGCATCGACGGGGGCATGGGCCGGGTTGGGGCCGGCTTCCTCAAAGATCGGCTCGTGCATAACCGCCGGCGCTGGCGGCTCCACCGGGCGGCTCTCCGGGAGCGTCGTGGAGCGCACGCGCGGGGCCGACGGGGCAGGTGGCGCCTGGCGGCTCAACTTCCGGATTTGCACCTCCAACGCGGCGATCTCCGCGGTGAGCGTGCGGGCACGATCGGAAATGGGGTCAACTTTTTTTTTGAAAAGCTGCATGGCCGGAAAGCTACCTGCGCAGCAGCAACGCGATCACGATCGCCAGCCCGGCCAGCAACACCGGCCAGGTCAGCGCCAAGCCAAGCTGGCAGAGCTCTGCGAAATTCTTGCCCGCCAGCAACGAAGCGGCGTTCGCGGCCGGCGCGGAATTATTGGCGGCCAGGCTGCTGGCCTCACCGGTGAGCAGCGGCCACTTGATGCGGGCGGAATTCCACTCCATGCGCGAATTCTCCAGCGTGGTCAGGGCGCGGGTCAGTTCCACTTTGACATTCTCCTTGGTCCACGCCTCCTGCTGGATGCCTTGCACCTTGGCGAGGGCGTCGCGTAAATCCGCGAGCGTCCTGGCCATCTGCTCGGCGTCGCGCCGGGAAGCCAGTTCCGCCTCCTCGAGCAGACCGATGCCGCGCACCAGATGCTGCGTCATTTCCTCGCGGCCCGTTTGGAATTCGAGCTGGCGCCGTCGCGCCTCCTCAAGGGCCGCGCGTTCGCGTTCGAGTTCCTCCTGCGCACGTTTGAGCTCGGCGATCCTTTGCTGCGCGTCGCCGACCTTGGCGTCGAGTTCCTCGCGGGTGAGCGGCCGGTTGTGCGGGGCGGGCATGGTCACTTCGAATTGCGACGCGGCGGCGTACGCGGTTTTCTGCGCCGCTTGAAATTCCGTGTCGATAAAATCGGACTCGTCCAATGGTGAAGCCATGAACCGGACTCTAGTCCCGGCCGCGCGGCCTGTAAAGCCGCGGATTGGCATCGTTCCGGCTCAGTGCTCGAATGAGGCGGCCTTGCGCAAACCCAGTTTGAGCGGGAGCCACCCGATGACCAGGGAGAGCGCCGCGAAGCCAAGCCAACTGGCGAGGGTCCCGCCGGGAGATTGCGCGCCAAACCGTTCCCAGGCCGAGCCGACCGCGAGCAGCATGACCGCCCCGACGATGTAAAGAAAGCTGAGGATCAGACAGAACGTGCCGCCAAAGCCGCTGACGATCTTGCCCGGGTGATCCTCCTTGAAGTTGGGGAACAGGACGCCCAGACCGGCGGCCAGGCCGTTCAACACGAACGTCATGATGAGCACCGCGCCGGTGAAAAACAGCGTGCGTTCCCAGGGTAGTTGCAGCATGTGGCACGAGAGCCACATCAGCCCCAGGGTGATCATGAGCGACGCGCCGGTGGCCAGAAAAAATTTGGCCAGCACCACGCGCGCCAGGCCGAGCGGGGCCAGGCCGACGATCCAGAGCCGTTTACCTTCGAGGGAGAACTGCGGATAGACAAAGCGGGTGGTGAGCGTGGCCAGATTGAGCGAGCAGGCGCCCAGGTTGAGATAGGAGATGAGATGCATCCAGAACGGATGCGAGAGCTGCTGCGAAAAATGGCGGAGGTTGATGATGTAAACGCCGAGCAGCCCAAACAGCATGAGCGTCTGGCCCCATTGCGTGGTGTCGCGCCAGAACATGCGGACATCCTTGACGAGCATGGCGCGGACATCCCCGCGCACGTGGCGCAGGGCGCCCACTGCGATTTCGGCCGGGCTGCGCGCATAGTTGAAGCTCTTCTGGCGATGCTGCCGGTTGCGGAACCATTCCCATTGGCCGAACACACTGCCGCGGCTTTGCACTGTCGAGGCGGCCTCGTAAAAAATGTTGCCCATGCGGGTGAAGGAAAGGAAGCCGAAGAAGAGGACATGGCTCAGGAGCACGAGCATGAAAAATCCGGCGGAGCGCAGCGCGCCTTCCGCCCATTGCAGGACGCTGGCGGAAAGCCAGTAGCTCGGCAGCAGCGGATATTGCGCGAACTGCGTCTTGACGAGCAACCGGTCGAGCACGGCCAGCACGCGCGTTTCGAGGGTGTCGTCATCCACCGGCTCCGGCTTCATATACAGCGCCACCCCCAGCAACAGGAGCGCGGCGACGAGGGTTCCCGCCACCTGGAAGGCGCGCCGGTCCATGTGGCGCGCCAGATTGACCGCGAGCCACGAACCGGCCACGGTGGGCAGGATGATGAACAGCCCGGTCAACACCGTCGTGGCCGGGTAAAAATGCCAGGGCACTTTTTGCGAGAGGCCGTACGCCGCCAGCAAGGGCGCAATCAAGAAGAGAAACGCCCACGAGGCCAGCAGCGAGGATTCCAAGAATTTCCAGCGGAAGATCGTCTGTGCCGACACCGGCAGCGTCATCAGAAAGGCCGTTTCACGATTGCGGAACAGGTTGGTGTAGCTGATCACGAGGTTGCTGAACAGCAGCATCAGGAACAGAAACGCAAACAACAAAAACAACAGCCGCTCCGTCAACAGCGTGCCCAGGCCGGGAAAGGTGCCGATGAATTTCAGTCCTTTATAAAACAGCCAGGAGGACAGCGCGAGATAGACGAGCATGAACAACGCGATGAAGGCGGTGAGCAACAGTGATTGTTTTCGGATGGATTTCAACCGCCGCCACGCCTGGATCAAACTGACGCGGATTAACAACCCGAGCGGCGCGGCCGGAGGGGCGGTGGTGGCGGTGGAAATGGGCGCGGGTGGATTCACGCTCGGGACCGGATCACTTTACCGCCGCCCGCTCCTCGGTGAAATTGGCTTCCTGGGCGGTCAGGGCGAGGAACGAATGCTCCAGCGCACCGTCGGAACCGCTTTGCTGGCGCAGTTCCTCGCGCGTGCCCACCGCTACGAACCGCCCTTGGTGGATGATTCCAATGCGGTCGGCCATTTCCTCCGCGACGCTCAATTGGTGCGTGGAGACGAACACCGTCATGCCCTGTTGCGAGCGCTCCTTCAAGATGTCCTTCACCACGCGGGCGTGATGGGGATCCAGGCCGACCATCGGCTCGTCGATCACAAACACCTCCGGGTCGTGCAACAGCGCCGAGGCGATGGCGATCCGCTGGCGCGTGCCGTGCGAGAGTCCCTCGATCGGTTTGCGCAGGTAAGGTTCGAGATTAAAACGGGCGACCAACGCGCGCGCGCTCGCTTCGATGCGCGCCTCGGACATGCGGAACAACTGGCCGGTGAAGCGGAGAAACTCCCAGGGCGTGAGTTTGTCGTAGAGGAAGGGAAAATCGGGCACGTACGCCAGGCGTTGGCGGGCCTCGAGGGGATGCGTTTGCACGTCGAACCCCGCCACTCGGGCGGAGCCGGAGGTCGGCTTGATGAGGCCGGTGAGGATCTTGATGGTGGTGGTCTTGCCGGCGGCGTTGGGGCCGAGGACCGCGAAGAACTCGCCGCGGGGCACCACGAGGTTGACGTTGTTCACGGCGACGAGTTCGCCGAAACGTTTCACGACTTGGATCAATTCAATCATGCCGGGCCGCGCTCACATTTTGGATTGCAGGTTGACGAGCGCAATGTCGTTCGGCAGTTCCACGCGGAGAATCTCCCCGGTGCGGCTCACCAGCACGACCACGGGGTAACGTTCGAGCAGCCGGGCCGACAGCCGGTAAACACGGATGCGGGAATGGCCGAACTTCAGCGAATCCTGCCGCGCCTCCCAGTTCAAACCGAGCGAGAGATTTTTAAGCTCGCCCAAACTTTTCATACCGCCGAGGCTGCCGAGCAAACCCACCACCAGCGGGCCGCCAAATTCGCCCAACAATTTGTCCGGCTGGCGCAGTTCCGCGAAGGTAAACTTCCGGTCCCAGCGGTCGCCTTCATCATTGATCTGCAACGCGACCGTCTCCGCTGCCGCCTCGGCCCGCAGTTGCAGGCTGGATCGGCGTCTCGATCCCTGCGCTTGGAATTCCTGCCAGTTGTGGTTCGTGGAAAATCTCAGGCTCACATCAAACTTCACCCGGTTGGTCGGGCTGCCGAAATAAACGCTCCCGCGATCGATGTCGATGGTGTAACTGCCCAGCTTTTTGACCTGGCCGGTGGGCAGGTCTTCGCGCACCACCTTGCCGGTGGCCAATTCCTCGCCCACGTTGGCGGCCCAGCGGCAATTGCCAATCTGCTTGCCGCGTTGACGAATCTCCAGATACGAATCGTCCGGTGCGGTCAGGACTTTTTCCCAGACCATGGCCACGGGCACCAGGTTGCCGGGCCGGTCGCTGTCGCGAAACTCGGAACGCCAGAGCAACCCGTTCATGGTCAGCCAAAACGCCGCGATGAAAAAAAACAAGACGCGGTTGGCCATGGCATTATCCGAGGCGGACGGAGCAAGTCGGACGGGCCGGGCGTGGGGCCACGCGGTGGGAATGCCGGCTCGAGCTTTCGACTTCCCCCACCCGGCCCTCGACTAGAACTCCCGCACTCATTTCGCGGGGACGGAGATGGCCTGGCCGATCCGGAGCCGTTTGGGATCGAGACCCGGATTGGCCGACATCAGCGTGCCCAGGGGGATGCCGTACTTGCGGGCAATCGCCGCCGGGGTGTCGCCGGACTTGATCGTGTACGTTTGGGATGCGGACGGCGCGGTGCCGCCGGAAACCACGCCGGTCGTCGAGCTGCCGGTGGACAGGGCGAAGTTTTTTTTCGGCGACGGCAGCGGCCGATCCGTCGCCGACGATCCGGCGGGCGGCGGGAGCACCACCACGTTGGTTTTTGCGCCGGGCGCGGGCCGCTGGGTAGCCTGCGCCAATTGCGCGGTAAGCGTCTCCACCTGTTTCGCCAGGCGCGCATTTTCCCCATTCAACCGCAACATCTCTAGTTGCACCTTCTGGTCCACCGGCCCGAGCGACACCGTGCGGGCCAGCTCCTGTTTGCAGGTGATGATCCGCTGCTTCAAGTGGACCGTTTTCTCGTCGTGCGGGCGCAGCTTCAAAAAATGTTCATAGTGATAGATCGCCCCCGCGAATTCCTTTTCTTTTTCTTCCAACAGCCAGCCCAACTCGAAATGGGCCGACGCAGAATGCGGGTTCACCTCCAGCGCCTTTTCAAACGACTCCACCGCGCCCCGATAATCCATGCTGTTCACCCGACTCCGGCCCGCCACGAAATGCGGCTCCTTTTTCTCGTCCACGGGCGCGTCGCTGTCCGTGAGACAGCCTCCCCATAGCCAGCAGCAACCCAGCAAAATCATCACGCGGCGCGGCGCCGCCAAAAAAGTCATGCGGCGAACGTAATCGAACTGGCATTGGAGTCAACGGCGCGTTGAAGCCCGCTCCGATTGTGCTGGGCAACCTCGCCGGCGAACGCAGGGTTCAGGTGCCGGCGTCCGGCATGGGGACAGGCGAACCAC
>JAYUBJ010000155.1:0-7502 GCA_043740915.1 Verrucomicrobiota bacterium | reverse complement strand
GGGAACAACCCGCGAAGGTAGCGGACGAAAGCCGGAGGTTCGGAAACCATTCCCGGAGCTTTGGGAACGCGCGCCAGAAGCTACACAATGAATCGTGGAGGTTGAGTGCGAAATGCGAAATGCGGAATGCGGAATGCGCGATCATGTAAGGCCCACTTCTCATTTGAGTGCCAAAGGTTAATGCCAGACACGACACTGGTATTGCAAGCCTTATTTCTGAAAATATTATTTTTCAGACTGCGGCAAACAGATGCCTCGTTCACCTCTCGGGCCCAGCAGCATTTATTTCGCAATAATCCGCTGTCTCACTTCACCATTGGGCGTGGCCCCAAATCGCAAGCTAAAGCTTGCCGGTGCGGCTCTCCGCTTGTAAAAA
This sequence comes from Verrucomicrobiota bacterium, assembly GCA_043740915.1. Taxonomy (GTDB): domain Bacteria; phylum Verrucomicrobiota; class Verrucomicrobiia; order Limisphaerales; family JAYTXL01; genus JAYTXL01. The sequence goes on along the minus strand of JAYUBJ010000155.1, from coordinate 7,126 downwards.
CGAAGGCGTGCTACAACAGCAGACACTCCAGCAATCAGCCAGTTTTGCGGGCATCGGTCTTCATAGTGGCAACCGGGTCAGCATGACCTTTCTCCCCGCCCCGCCCAACAGCGGCATCCGTTTTCGACGCGTGGATCTGGAGGGCAAGCCGGAGATCGAGGCGCTCGTCGAACATGTCAGCGAAACCAACCGCTCGACCACGCTGGCCAAAGGCAGCATCAAAATTCACACGGTCGAACACGTGCTCGCCACGTTCAGTGGTTATGGCATCGACAACGCCGTCATCGAACTGGACGCGAACGAGCCGCCCATCGCCGACGGGAGCGCGCGGGAATATTGCAAACTGATCGAGACGGCGGGCATCGTGGCGCAAGCCGAGCGACGGGAACCGTACCAAGTCACCACGCCGCTGGAGTTGCAACTCGGTGAATCCATGATGTCGGTTTTTCCGCACGACCGTTTGAAGCTCACCTGCACGAGCGCGGACAAACAGGGCCGGCACACGCAGTTCTTCAGCGTCGAACTGTCGCCGGAAACCTGGGAGCGGGAACTGGCGCACGCGCGGACGTTTTGTTTTTTTGAGGAGATTGAATTTCTGATCAAGAACGGTTTGATCAAGGGCGGCAGCCTCGCCAATGCCGTGATCATCCGCGAAGACGCCATCCTCACCAACGAACCGTTGCGCTACCCGGAGGAATTTGTCCGCCATAAAATTTTGGACATCGTGGGCGACCTCTCGCTGCTGGGTCGGCCGTTGTCCGCCCACATCGTGGCGATCAAACCGAGTCACGCGGCGAACTGCGAGTTGACGCGCCAGTTGTCCGCGCAGATGCAAAAGCCGCTGGTCGCCGCCCAGATGTTTGCGCCGCCGCCCGCCAAGCCCACCGGCCCGCCCGAGCCCGGCTCCGCCGAGAACCTCGTCCAGGACGGCGCCACATTGGACATCGTCCAGTTGATGAAAATCCTGCCGCACCGTTATCCCTTTCTCATGGTGGACAAGGTGACGAGGATCGCCGGCAACAAGGTCACGGCGGTGAAAAATGTCAGCGTCAACGAGCCGTATTTCCAGGGGCATTTTCCCAATCACCCCATCATGCCGGGGGTGTTGCAGTTGGAGGCCATCGCGCAGGTCGCCGGCATTCTCATGCTGCGACAGGCGGAGAACTACGGCAAACTCGCCTACTTCATGGCGGCCGAAAGTGTGAAATGGCGCAAGCCGGTGCGCCCCGGCGACGTGCTGGTGATCGATGTGGAATTGACCAAATCCCGCGGCAAAATCGGCAAGGCCCGGGGCGTTTGTTCGGTCGATGGCGAAACCGTCAGCGAAGCCGACGTGACCTTCATGCTGATTGACGCATGATTCACTCCACCGCCGTCATTCACCCCCAAGCCAAACTCGGCGATGGCTGCGAAATCGGTCCCTATTGCGTAATCGGCGAACACGTCGCCCTCGGCGATGGCTGCCAATTGCATTCGCATGTCGTCATTGACGGCCACACCACGCTGGGCAAGGAGAATGAGATTTTTCCTTTTGCAAGCATCGGACTGCAGACGCAGGATTTGAAATGGAAGGGCGGCGTCACGCGCACCCAGATCGGCGACCGCAACACCTTCCGCGAATACGTCACCGTCCACAGCGCCACCGGCGACGGCGAGGTGACCACCGTTGGATCCCGCAATCACATCCTGGCCTACTGCCACATCGCGCACAATGTCTCCCTCGGCAACCACGTCATCATGTCGAATGTCGCCACGCTCGCCGGCCACGTCACCGTGGAAGATCACGCCGTCATTGGCGGCCTCGCGGCGATCCACCAGTTCTGTCGCATCGGCAAAATGTCGATCATCGGCGGTTGTTCCAAAGTCGTGCAGGACGTGCCGCCGTTCATGCTGGCCGATGGCAATCCCGCCGAGACGCGGACGGTCAATAAAATCGGGCTGGAACGCAACGGCGTTTCTGAGGCGGCGCAGGCGGCGTTGAAACAAGCCTATAAGATTCTGTTCCGCGACGGCTTGACCATCACCAACGCGCTCACCCGCATCGAAACCGAGCTGCCGCCGTTGCCTGAAGTGCAGCACCTCGTCCAGTTCGTACGCGCCAGCGAACGCGGGATCAGCAAATAGCTCCCTCCCTCATTCGTGTTTATTCGTGTCCCTTAGTGGTTGATCCGGCATTTCCAAATTCAGTTCATCCTCCATTCACATGACGTTTTTGCCGATCGTGAACCGGGAACTCCGCGTGGCCTCGCGGCGGCCGGCCACGTACTGGTCACGGATGACCACGGCGCTCGTGGCCATCGTCATCACCGCGATGGTGTTGCTGCCTGTCGGCGCGCAAATTTCCCCGGCGATGGCCGGCGGCCTCCTGTTCAAGGTGCTGACGGGATTCATTTTTATTTATTGTCTCGGGCAGGGCATCGCCGCCACGGCGGATTGCATTAGCGTGGAAAAGCGCGAGAGAACTTTGGGGTTGCTGTTTCTGACGGACTTGAAGGGATATGACGTGGTCACGGGCAAACTTGCCGCCACTTCGCTCAACGCTTTTTATGGATTGCTGGCCATCCTGCCGGTGCTGGCAATTCCAATGCTGCTCGGAGGCGTGGCGCTCGCTGAATTTTGCCGCGTGGCGGTGGTGCTCGTGAACACCCTTTTCTTTTCGCTTACCGCCGGAATGCTCGCTTCCGCCTTAAGCACTGATGCGCGCAAGGCTGCCGGTCGCGCCGGTTTGTTGACGATGATCTTCACCATCGGGCTTCCGCTGATGTGCGTGGCCATCCTGATGTACTTTCAAAACCGGAACCTCCAGCCGGATCCCGCGCTATTCATTCCTTTCCTGCTGCCCAGCCCTGGCTTCGCTTGCGCCATGGCCTTCGGGCCCGCCATCCCGTTTGGAATGGCGGCGTTCTGGTGTTCAATCGCCACCACCCACGTGCTCGCCTGGGGCTTTTTTGCTCTGGCCAGCTGGATCACCCCGAGGACCTGGCAGGACAAACCGGCCACGGTGAAAGAAATGCGTTGGCGTGACCGATTCCGCAAGTGGACCCAAGGCAGCGCGGCGACGCGACAGCAATTCCGCACCCGCCTGCTTGACATCAATGTGATCTACTGGCTCGCCTACCGCGACCGCCTCAAGCAAGCCTACGTCTGGATCTTTCTCGCGATAATGATCGCCGCCTGGTGCTGGGGTCTGTGGAAATGGCGCGTCGAGTGGTTGGATACCCGCATCGGCATCGCCACCGCCGTCTTGATGCATCTGGTATTGAAACTGTGGCTGGCGAGCGAAGCCGTCCGGCGCTTCCACGAAGACCTGCAGACTGGCGCGCTGGAATTGGTTCTCTCCACGTCGCTAACCGTGGACGAGATGTTGCGCGGCCAACTCCTCGCCTTGAAACAGCAGTTCGCCAAGCCAGTCATTGCGGTGCTCGTGTTGGACGCGCTACTCGTTTTCTTGGGACTGAAGTTTACTTTCCAACTGAATCTCTATCATGGCATCCAGTTCATCTGCCTCTTTCTGGCCGGCATGACCATGCTCGTGGCGGACATGTTCACGTTGAGCTGGGCGGGGATGTGGATGGGTTTGACGGCAAAGAACATCAACAAGGCATCCGGAGAAACCATCAGCCGCGTGCTGGCGCTGCCCTGGGTCGCGTTTTATTTGCTTTTCGCCGCCGGTGCTTTTTTGAATTGGCAATTGAATTTGAATTTTGACCCCGGGGAAAACGCCATGTTGTGCACCTGGTTCGCTCTGGGCATCGGCTTCGACTGGTTCTTCTGGCGCTGGTCGCGCAACCGGCTGCGCGCGGAATTTCGTGTCATGGCCCTGCGCCGCTACACGCCCGAACTGAACAATTCCATCTGGTATCGCATCGGCCGAGCCTACGCCTGGTGGCGCAATCGGTGAGCAACCGCCAAATTCGACAAACAGCATTCGATGAATTAGTCTTTCCCCCAACAAATCCTTGCCGAAAGAAATCATTATGATCACTCGCCGACGCGCCATCAAAACCGCCGCCATCGCCAGCACCGCACTGGCCGTGACCGCCAAGCTCCCATCATTACAAGCTCAACCCGCCGCACCCACCGGGCCATTCAAACTGCCTCCCCTGCCCTATGCCTTCGACGCACTTGAACCACACCTCGACGCCCGCACGATGGAAATCCATCACGACAAACATCACCAGGCCTACATCACCAACTTAAACAAGGCCGTGGCCGACCAGCCGGAACTGGCCAAAAGGTCAGTGGACGATCTGGTCCGCGGTCTGGCTTCGGTACCGGAAGCAATCCGCAAAGCCGTGCAAAATCACGGGGGTGGCCACGCGAACCATTCGCTCTTCTGGCAGTGCCTGAAAAAGAACGGTGGCGGCCAGCCGAAAGGCGAACTGGCGCAGGCCATCGACAAGAGCTTCGGCAGTTTCGACAAGTTCAAGGAAAAGCTCACCGACGCCGCCACCAAGCAATTCGGCAGCGGCTGGGCCTGGCTGAGCCTTGATGCCGCCAAAAAACTCGTGGTGGAATCTTCCGCCAACCAGGACAGTCCGCTCGCCGCCGGCAAGACGCCGCTGCTGGGCCTCGACGTCTGGGAGCACGCGTATTATCTGAAATATCAGAACAAGCGCCCGGATTACATCGCCGCCTTTTACAACGTGATCAACTGGGATTTCGTCGCCGAACGATACCAGAAGTTTTCCGCGTAATGCTGGCTCCCTTTAATGTATCATGCTACCAAAGACAGGTATTTTGGCTGCAGTTCTCTTGATCACTGGTTGTTCAGGGACTCATGTTGAATCTGCGGCCTGGCGACAAGCGGGAGAAACCATCCGACGGCAAGAGTGGGATGCCACAAATGGAATGGCCTGGCCGGCAGACGCTTCATCTCGCGACAAGGGGTCGGTCCTAAACAATGACACAAATAGGCCGACGGTGTGCGTCCCGCCGAATATATTCGGATGTCAATTCCGGGTGACGCGTCCTACGTAGCAGTGATACTGCGGAGGGTGGACAAGCTCCCGCCCTCTACGTCAGGCGAGGACGCCCGACGCTACGAATTTCCAAACCGGCCAACAATATCCTCCAAATATCCATTGCATTCCCGCACTGATGCGATACGTGTGAATTCGTTTTCGTGACAGCATGAACCCTATGTCGCCCGATGGGAGTGAATCAAACTAGAAACCGCAGATGAACGCAGATGAACGCAGATAACACGGTGGCACTTTAAACGCAGGAACACGCTGAAGGATTCTCCAACGGGGGGAAGAAGTCGGGCAGTCCGGCTCATTTCTTATCTGCGTTCATCTGCGTTCATCTGCGGTTAAACTGCCGCTTTTAGGACCAAAGGTTATGAAACTTTTCCAAGCCGCAGCCAGAACCGGTGGGTTTGTGCTGAATGTCTTCTCACGCTGGCTGCTGCTGCTTTGCCTGCTTGCCGGGTTCGCCTCATCCGCGTGGCCGGCCGAGGACGCGCTGCAATCGATCAAACAGCGGGGCGTGCTCAAATGGGGCGCGGATGCCGAGGGCGGCGCGCCCTACGTTTTTCCCGACCCGCAAAATCCGGAGCGCATGATCGGCTTCGAACTTGACCTGGCAAACGCGCTCGCCGCGCAGTTGGGCGTTAAGGCCGAGATGGTGCAGAATAGCTGGGACGGCCTCGTGCCTGCGCTGGAACGCGGCAACTTCGACATCATCCTCAACGGCCTGGAGCTGACGCCGGAGCACCAGCAGCAAATCGCGATGAGCCGCCCCTACTACGCGTACGCGCAACAAATCGTGGTGCGAAATGAAACCGCAGGCATCAACCGCCTCGAAGATTTGAAAGGCAAGACGGTCGGCATTTTGTCGGCCTCGGTGGCGCAGCGGATTTTGGAAAAAATGGGCGGCGCCGAGCTGAAGATTTACCCCGGAAACGTGGAGACGTTCCGCGACCTCGGCAACCAGCGGATTGAGGCGGTGCTGCTGGATCTGCCCATCGCGCTGCATTACGCAATACCGCGGCCGGAATTCAAATTCGCGGGCGAGCCCTTCGCCCCGGGTTATTACAGCCTCGGGGTGCGCAAGACCGACAAGGCCCTGCTGACCGCCGTCAATCAAGCGATCCAAAAACTCATTGAGTCCGGGCAGTTGGAACAGATCTATTCCAAGTGGGGCCTGTGGGATGAACGGCAAAAGCAACTTTCCGGATTCAAGATGGAAGCGGCTGCCGCCGACCAGGCCGCCATTTCCACACTGCGCAATTGGGATAAATATCTGCCGATGCTGCTCAAAGGAGCGGTCGTCACCGTGCAAATATCCTTCCTCGCGATGGGCATTGCGGTCGCGGTGGGACTCTTGCTGGCGTTAGCGCGACTCTACGGCGTCGCCCCGCTGCGCTGGCTGGCCATCGCTTACATCGAGGTGATTCGTGGCACGCCGCTGTTGATCCAGCTCTACTTGATTTACTACGGGCTGCCCAACCTCGGCATTCGCTTGAGCGCGTTCGTCGCCGCGGTGCTGGGATTGGGTCTGAATTACGCCGCGTATGAAGCAGAGAATTATCGCGCCGGCATCCAGGCGATCCCGCGCGGGCAACTTGAAGCGGCCTTCGCCCTCGGGATGACCCGCACGCAGGCCTTGCGCCGCATCATCATTCCACAGGCCTTCCGCATCATCATCCCGCCAATGAACAATGATTTCATCGCGCTGTTCAAAGACTCGTCGCTCGTCTCGGTGATCACCATGGTCGAACTCACCAAAGTGTATGGCATGCTCGCCACCACGACGTACGACTACATCGGCCTCGGGTTGATGACGGCGGCGATTTATTTCGCGCTGAGTTATCCGGCCTCCGTGTTCGCCGACCGTCTGGAAAAGAAGTTGCGTTATGATCACCGTTGAAAACCTGATCAAATCCTACGGCCGCAACCGCGTGCTGCACGGGATCAGCCACGCGCAGCAAAAGGGCCAGGCCGTGGTGCTCATCGGCCCCAGCGGCTGCGGTAAGAGCACCTTTCTCCGGTGCCTGAACCAACTCGAGCCCATCGATTCCGGACGGATCTCGATCGGTGGGATCACCGTCGAGCCGGTCGATGGCCGGTCCTCAAGCGCCGACCGCGAGAAGCAGCGCCAACTGCGGATGCGCGCCGGCATG
>JAYUBJ010000154.1:0-7524 GCA_043740915.1 Verrucomicrobiota bacterium | reverse complement strand
GCCCGCAATCTCGTAAACATCATCTGGGCGCATTTCCTGGGCAAGGGGATCATCGAACCGGTGGACGATGTCCGCATCAGCAACCCGGCTTCCAATCCCGAATTGCTCGAAACGCTCGCCAAAAAATTTACGGAATATAACTACGATTTCAAAAAGCTCGTCCGCGACATCTGCACTTCGCGCACCTATCAACTGGCCACCGAGCGCAACGAGACAAACGCCTCCGACGAACTGAATTTTTCGCACGGCACGATCCGCCGCATCCGGGGCGAAGTGCTGCTGGACTCCATCACACAAGTGACTGAAACCAAGGACAAATTCCAGGGCCTGCCACTTGGCTCGCGCGCCGTGCAGATCGCCGACCGCACGGTGAACACCTACTTCCTGACGACGTTCGGACGCGCGACCCGCGAGACGGTCTGCTCGTGCGAAGTGAAAACGGAACCCAATTTATCGCAATCCCTCCACTTGCTGAACGGTGACACCACCGGCCAGAAAATTCAGGACGGTGGCGTGGTCAAGCGGCTGATCGCGGAAAAGAAAACGCCGCCGCAAATCATTGAGAGCCTCTTCCTGCGCTGCCTCAGCCGCAAACCGGACGCGGAGGAACTGGCCAAACTCAACGCATTTTTCAAGGAGGGGAAGACACCGGAGCAGGTGCTCAACGACGTTTTCTGGTCGTTGCTGAATTCCAAGGAATTCATGTTCACCCACTGAGTTGTGATGATGCGCGTTTTCGGCACGGTTTCATTGGTCCGCTCGTGTGGCCTGGGTGTGTTCGCTCTCGGGTTTGGGTTTGCCCAAGTTGCGGTCGCGGCGGACAAGCTCGTCACCTATCAGGATGACGTTTTGCCCCTGTTGCAGAACAACTGCTTGAAGTGCCACAATCCGGACAAGGCCAAGGGCGATCTCAACATGGCGAACTACAGCAGCCTGTTGAAGGGATCCGGCAGCGGTGTGATCGTGATGGCGGGTGACGTGGATAAAAGCAAATTATTCCAGTCCATCACGCACACGGCGGAGCCGAACATGCCGCCGAACAGTCCAAAAATACCGGACAAGGAAATTGATGTTTTCCGCCGCTGGATCATGGGCGGCCTGTTGGAGACCAAGGGAAGCAAGGCGATCGTGTCCAACAAGCCGGCCGTGGACCTGGGCTTGACCGGGGTCACCAAAGGCAAGCCGGACGGCCCGCCGCCGATGCCCGAGAATCTGTTGCTCGAACCCGTGCGCCACGCGGAACGCGCCACTGCCTTGCGCGCGCTGGCGAAGGATCCCTGGTCGCCGGTCGTCGCCTTGGGCGGGCACAAGCAGGTGGTGCTGTATCACAGCTCCACCTTGGATTTGCTTGGGGTTTTGCCGTTGCCGGAAGGCTCGGTCAACGATCTGAAATTCAGCCGCAATGGCAAGTTGTTGCTCGCCGGCGTGGGCCGGGGCGGACAGTCGGGCAAAGTCGTCGTCTGGAACGTCATCACCGGGGAACGGGTGCTCACGATGGGTGAGGAATTTGACAGTGTGCTCGCGGCGGACATCAGTTCCGATCAGACCCGCATCGCGCTCGGCGGCCCCGGCAAGGTGGTCAAAGTGTACTCCACCAAAACAGGCGAGATGGAGCATCGCATCACGAAGCACACCGATTGGATCACCGCCATTGAATTCAGCCCCGACAGCACGCTGCTGGCGACCGGCGACCGCAACGGCGGGTTGATCGTGTGGGAAGCCAGCAGCGGCCAGGAACTTTACACGCTGAATGATCATAAGACCGCGATCACCGCGCTGCGCTGGCGCGACGACTCCGACGTGCTGGCCTCGGCGAGCGAGGATGGCAGCATCAAATTGTGGCACATGCAGCAGGGGAACCAGGTGGCCAGTTGGGGCGCGCACGGCGGCGGCGTTCTCTCGCTGGATTACAGCCACGACGGGCGGATTCTTTCCTGCGGCCGCGACAATGTGGTCGCACTTTGGAATGGCCAGGGCGGTAAATTGCGTAACATGGAATTCACCGGCGACCTGCCCACCCGGGTTTCCTTCAGTCACGATGGGGAGCGGGCCATCGCCAGCGATTGGGCGGGCAACGTCGGTGTCTGGAACACCGCGGATGGCAAGCGGGTCGGAGAACTGCAAGCCAATCCGCCAACCATTGGACAGCGAATCGAACTGGCCACGAAACGGGTCGCGGATCTGCAAGCCGTCGTGGACAAAGCCGTCGCCACCATCCGCGCCATGGAAGCCGAGACGGCGCTCGCGGCCGCTGGCCGGCAGATTGTCATCAACCTGCTCATCACGACCAACCGGGTTGCCAATCCCGCGCCGCCCGCGAATGCCAAACCAGTTGCCAAAGGAAAAGCGGTTGCGCCGGTCGCCCCGGTTGCCGTCACGAATCTCGTCAAGGCCACGAATTTCGTGGTGAAAACCAACTGGCTGGTGGTTACCAATCAAATTGCCACGACGAATCTGGTGGCCATGACCAATTTGCTGGCGGCCGCGAAAACGAAGGTCACCCAAGCGCAGGCCAGCGCGGCCCAGGCCACCACGAATTTGTTGAGTGCGAAAGCAGTGGTGGTGAAGTGGGAGATGGCGATGACCAGTGCGACGGTTTATTATGCCAAGGCCGAACTGGCGGCATTCAAACAGGAGCACGAGAAGCGGCTGGCCGAGGTGAAGTTCGCCCAGGAGGCTGGCGAGAAGGCGGCCAAGGACCTCGCCGCAGCGCAAAAGGCGCATGCCGTCGCGGAACAAAAGGTCAAGACGCTTGAAATTGAAGTCAAGAAAGTGGCCAAGAATTCCGCGGTTCCCCCTGTTCCAAAGCGAGTGGAAAAAGTTGTCCTCAAAACCAAGGCCGTGCCCGCGGCGGCCTCCTCGACAAATCAAACGGCAGGTGCCAAGACAGCGGAAACCAAACCCGTGTCGGTGGCGGTCGCTCCGCCCGCGACCAACGCGCCGGTAACGGCGGTGATGCCTCCTAAGGTAGGACAGGCTTCCAGCCTGTCAGCTCCCTCCAATGCCCCTGTGGCGACGGTGATGGCCGCCAAAGCTGCCGGTCAGACCACCAATGGGGTGGCTGCTGTGGAGACGCCTTTGGAGACCGCCCAGAAGGCATTGGCCAAAGCGAAGACGGACGCGGCCGAATTGGAAAAGCGCGTGGCCTCGTTGACGAAACTAGTAAAGATCACCGTTCCCGCCCGACAGGTCGCCGCCAAGCTGGCGGTGGAAAAATCCACCAAAGAATTGGCCGCGAACCAAGCCCGCGTGGACCGGCTCATCGCCGCTTCGGCCCCGAAAGCTCCACCCACAACCGGCACCAAAGCGGCGAAGCTTTAGAGCGTGTGTTCTAATCTACAACTGTCAAAAGTGAGAACTGACACTCGCACGCGAATGCGCGCCGGGCGGACCGAGTTGCCGGAAGAGAATGTTGTTATTGGTGCTGCCGTGGTAATTAAACAGGCCAAGATTGGGCTTCACCCACCGGATGCCATCCCCGGACTCCGCGTAGCAAAAGGAGGTGTCGTTGGTCGAAGTCCAACCCCCCACATCGTAGCATTCGTACCACATGCGGAACTTGCCGTCGTGCTGCACCACCGAAAACCAGTTAAGCGACGCGCTCTCCCATGGCTGGTCCTGCTCAAGCGTTCGGTCGCCGGTCTTAAGCGCGGGATGCATCCGCCAAGTGACCTGCTGTGCCTGCGTCACAAAAAGGTCATCGATGAAAAGCTGCTTCTGGTCGGAGACGACGATGACCTCGGCAGCGGCCCGGAGGTTTTCATTTGCGAATACGCCAGCCGTCAACCCGCAGCACACTGCGGCCAATGCTCCTGCCAACGGAGCGAAGCGGCGTTGTTTCAAGCGGAACACATGACTGCGTTCGCGATCTACCCAAGCGGCCACCAAGCCCGGGTCGTGCATAAGTGGAATAATAATCATGGGTCAGTCACCGCCGAACGGCGCCGAGGGAGCTGCTGGAAATGCGCACTTGCACGCCCGGCAATTCCGGGAGAATTGCGCTCGCTCCCGGTTCAATGGCGATGAGTCTATGCGTTCGTGACCGATCGAACAGATTTTTTTGCTTCCTCGAAGGTGGAAGTGGGTGATTTTCCCTCGCCCCTGCGGCGGGGGAGTGCGTCAAGATGCACTACCATTGAATGAGCAAACGGGAAGGCCGAATCGTCTCCCCCTCTTCCATCGGATGGAGGAGAGGGCCGGGGAGAGGAGGCGCGTTTAATTGAGATTTCCCCTCTCCATTAAAATGCCGCGAGGTCTGACGAATTGTGACAGAGGTCTGACGAATTCCGGGATTTTGACCCCGCCGGCGCACGGGTCTTGCATCGGGCATGCACAGAGTATGCAAGTACGGCGCGGGGCGTCAAGGTGGGGGCGAGGCGTCGCTAACCGCCCAGATTAGCTTCTTCTTCGTCGCGGTTGCCGTCTTGTCCCCGGCCTGGGTTATGTCAGTCACAACCTGGAGAGCGCGCAGCTTGACGGCGTTGCCTTGGGACCCCTTTTTAGCTAGTGTTGTGTCCCCTTGTTGACCCATTTTCGACTGGTTCAGCTTGTCCTCCTCCAAGAAATTGAAATGTTCACCCGTCATCGCGGCGTTTAATATTTCCCTCGCCAAAACGGCGATCCTGGCCCACATTGCCCGAAGCCATGAGTGAACTGCAAGTTATCCAAGATGCTTTGGAACTGGCTGCTCGCCGCCGCCGTCGGCAACGCGCTTGGCGCGGGTTTTGGCACGGCCTGCTCGCGGGCGGGCTCATCTGGCTCGTGGTCCTCGCCCTTTTCAAGTTCTTCCCGCTCCCTTTGTCGGTCCTGCCCCTCGCCGGATTGGTCGCCGCGGTTTGCATGGCGGCCGGATTCCTCAGCGGTTGGTGGCGGCAGCCATCCCTGGCCGAGACAGCGCGCTGGGTGGACAACAAGGAGCATCTCAAGGAGCGCCTCAGTTCCGCCTTGGAATTTGGGGCCCTGCCGAAGAGCGGCAATTGGCAGCAACTAATTGTGGCCGACGCCGCCACGCACGCGCGCAAAATAAACGCGGCGCAAATGTTACCCTTCCAGTTGCCGAAGGTCAGCCGATGGGCGCTGCTGGTGTTGGCACTGGGCGCGGGGTTGGGTTTCGTGCCTGAATATCGGAGCAAGGAATTTGTCCGGAAAGAGCAGGACAAGCAAAACATCAAGCTGGTCGGCCAACAGTTGGCGGAGTTGACCAAACGCCAGATTGCGCAACGCCCGCCCGCGCTCGAGACCACGCAGAAGGCCATGGACACCGTTTCCGACATCGGCGAGCAGCTCCAGAAAAAGCCGCTGACCCGCAGCGAGGCGTTGAAAGAACTGGCCAATGTGGCGGACAAAATGAAGGAGCAGATCAAGGAGATGGGCAAGGATCCGGCCTTGCGCCGCATGGAAAAAGCCGGCCGCACACCCGGTGGTGAAACGTCCACAAGCCCATCCGAATTGCAGAAGAAAATGGCGGAACTTTCCAAGACGCTCGGCGACAAGGCGGCCACGCCCGACAAGTTGGACAAGTTGAAGAAGGATTTGCAGAAGCTGAAGGACGCCGCCGCGGGTTTGCCGGACAGCAATTCGCCAAATGCCGATTCCGCGCGCGACCAGTTGTCGCAATCGCTCTCCAGCCTGGCGCACCAGGCGCGCGATATGGGGGCGGACCTGCCCGGCCTCGAACAAGCCATCGCCGCTTTGGCCCAGGCCAAGCCTGATCTGGCACTGAAAGATTTGCAGCAGGCGCTGAAGGATCTCGAAAAAATGCGCGACATGGCGAAAGCGTTGCAACAACTCCAGCAACAGGCCTCGAAGCTGGGCAAGGACCTGGCCGAGCAGTTGAAAAACGGTCAGGCGGAAGCCGCGCAATCCACGCTCCTGAAAATGGCCGAGCAACTTCAAGCCGCCGGCTTGTCGCCTGAACAGCTCCAGAAATTGCTGGCGGAAGTTTCCAAAGCCGTGGATCCCGCCGGCGATTATGGCAAGGTCGCCGATTTACTCAAGCAAGCCACGCAACAAATGGAGCAGGGACAAAAACCGGCGGCGGCGCAGTCGCTGTCCGACGCGGCGAAGGAACTCGCGAAATTGATGCAGCAAATGAGTGATGCCGAATCTCTCATGGCCAGTCTGGATGCTTTGCAAAAAGCGGAATTGGCCATAGGCTCCGGCAAGTGACTAGGCACCACTTGCGCGCTCGGTTCGAGCGCCAGCAGCGGGCCGGGTGGCAAACCTGGACGGGGTGTCGGCACGTGGGCGGATGAACAAACCAGCGGGCAAGCCGCGCCGGAAATCGCCGATCTCTGGGACAATTCCGGCATCGAGCGCGCCGACCAGGACGGCCGCGGCCACTCCGACCGCGGGGACGGTAAGACGTCTGACCGACTCACGCCGACAAAAGTGAAAGGTCAATTTGCGCCCGGTGGCCAGATGCCGAGCATCACGTTGAAAGGGGTCAGCATCAAGGGCCAGAGCAATGTCAAATACGAGGAAGCCGTGACTGCTGCGCAGACCGAAGCCCAAAGTGCCTTGAGCCAGGAAAAAGTCCCGCGCGCCTACAAAGGCTCGGTGCGGGATTACTTCGACGACCTGAAAAAGTAACGGGGGGTTTTGCCGCCGATGAATTGTGGATTGAGCGCGGAAGAGAAGCGCGCAAATCTATGTTTCATCTCAGTCCCCGCTGTGGTTTTATTGACCTATGAACACCGAAGAACAAATCGCCTCGTTCCGCCAAACTTACGCCGCCCTCACCACCGAAATCGGCAAGGTCATCGTCGGCCATGAAGAGATCGTCGCGGGCACCCTCACCGCCGTGCTGGCGGGCGGCCACGTCCTGCTCGAAGGCGTGCCCGGACTCGGCAAGACGCTGCTCGTCCGCACGCTGAGTGAAGTGCTCGACCTCTCCTTCAATCGTATCCAGTTCACGCCCGACCTGATGCCCGCCGATATTCTCGGCACCAATCTCGTCGTCGAGAACCCGGATGGCCGGCGCGAATTTCAATTTCAGCGCGGCCCGATATTCGCGCATCTGCTCCTCGCCGACGAAATCAACCGCGCCACGCCCAAGACGCAATCCGCCATGCTCGAGGCGATGCAGGAAAAAAGTGTCACTGCGGGCGGCGAAATCCGCAAGCTGGTCGAGCCGTTCTTCGTGCTCGCGACGCAAAATCCCATTGACCAGGAAGGCACCTACCCGCTGCCTGAGGCGCAGCTCGACCGGTTTTTCTTCAAGCTCATCGTCGGTTATCCCAACGCGGCGGAACTGACGGAAGTCCTGAGCCGCACGACCGAAGGCGCGCGGGCGAAGCCGGAGAAGATTCTGGATGGCGCGTCGTTGTTGGAACTGCAACAACTCGTGCGCCAGGTGCCGGTGGCGTCGCATGTGAAGGATTACGCCGTGCGGCTCGTGCTCGCCTCGCATCCGAAAACCGAGACGGCCGTGCCGATCACCAATCAATATCTCCGGTTCGGCAGCAGTCCGCGTGGCGGCCAGTGCCTGTTGCTCGCCGGCAAGGTGCGCGCACTCACCGAAGG